>JAEYOT010000306.1 GCA_023411445.1 Pseudomonadota bacterium | reverse complement strand
GTACACGCAGTCGGCCCGCTCGCTCGGCGCCATGACGCAGCTCATGTTCTTGCTGGTGGGCTGGCACTACGTGAAGCAAGGGTTCGGGGTGGTCACGGTGCTGTCGGCCCGGCGCGGTGTGAGCTATTCCAGCGCCGAGCGGCGCGCGCTGCTCGCTCACGCGGTAGCGGGCTGGCTGTTCGCCTGGTCCAGCCCGTTCGATCCGGGGCGCCTCGTGGAAGAGAAGGGCGTCGTGTACGCGACGCTGCCGCACCCCACGTGGCTCGAGGGTGTGACGCAGGGCTTGTTTTTCGCCAGCGCGCTGCCGCTGGTCGTGCTGCTGGCTCGCAAGTGGCGGCGCGAGGGCGCGCCGCCGCTCGGGCCGCTCGTCGGCTTTCTGTGCAGCGTTTGGCTGTGGACCGTCTACAGCGGCATCGATCCGGTCTTCATGTACGTGATCCCGGCGCTGCACTCGCTCCAGTATCTGTATTTCGTGGCGCTCTTGAAGCACAACCAGGCGCGCGCCTTCGAGGGGCCGCCGAGCTTCGGTCGCCCGCCTAGCGTGGTGCTCGGCGGCGTCGCAGCGGGCGCGATCTCGCTCGGCTTGCTGCTATTTCACGTCCTGCCTGGCAGCCTGGACGCGCTGCTGGTGGATCCGAAGCGCGCGCGGGGCTCACTGCTCGGCGCGACGCCGTACTTCGCTGCGCTGTTCACGTTCGTGAACTTGCACCACTACTTCATGGATGCCGCCATCTGGCGCCGCGACAACCCAGAGACACGCTACTTGCGCGCGTGAGCCCGCGTTTCCTTGCGCTACGCGCGGCGCAGGTGCGCTTCGATCCAGCTGGCAATCAGCGTCGGGTGCTCGAGCTCCAGGTCATGATCCGCACCGTGGATCACCTCCAAGCGGGCGTTCGGCAGCTCGCGGGCGAGGAGCTGTCCGACCTGAACGGGTGCGATCAGGTCGTCGTCACCGTAGACTAGCAGCGTGGGCTGGGTGATCTCGCGCAGGCGCCCGGTCACGTCCGTGCGATCGTCCACGAACCAGCTCGGCGCCGCGGGCTGAGCCTGGCGGAAGCTCTCACGCCAGTCCAGGCCGCCGAGCGCCGCTACGTCCACCCCACCCGAGGTGGCGAGCAGCGTGAGCTTGCGCACGCGCTCCGGTTGGTCCAGCGCGATGCGTAGCGCGAGCACCCCGCCCATGGACATGGTCACGAGGTCGAAGCGGTCCGGCAGTGAGTCCAAGAGGTAGCGCTGCAGATCCGAGAGCGCTACGAGCTCGGGCTCAGGAGGCACGCCCCCGAGCCCCGGGTAGGAGCGGAGCAGGGTAGGGCGGCGTGGTGCCAGCAGCTTGGCGATCGGCTCCAGGTTCTCTACGCGGCCGCCAGCGCCGGGAAAGAACACGAGCGGAAGCGCGGCCGTCTCGAACGAGCTCATGCGCGTAGCCTGCCTGAGCGCGGGCCCGCCCGCTAGCTAGGCGCGCGCGCGTCGCGCTAAAGTGAGCCCATGCGCATCCTGTACGGAGTCGTCGGCGAAGGCATGGGGCACGCCACGCGCTCGAGCGTGATCTTGGACCACCTCACCCGAGAGCACGAGGTGCACGTGGTCGTCTCCGGGCGCGCTCGTGACTACTTGGCGCAGCGCTTCGCCAACGTGCACAAGATCTGGGGGCTCACCATCCAGTACGAAGGAAACTCCGTGCGCAAGCTCGGCACCTTGCTGGAGAACGTCAAAGGTGCGCTCAAGGGGCTGCCGGAGAACGTTCGCGCCTATTTCGACTTGGTGGACGAGTTCAAGCCCGAGGTCGTGGTGAGCGACTTCGAGTCCTTCAGCTACCTTTACGCGACCAACCACCTGCTGCCGGTGATCAGCGTGGACAACATGCAGATCATCAACCGCGCGCGGCACGCGCCGGAGCTGCTCGCCGGCTACGAAGCGGAGTTTCAGCTCACGCGTAACATCGTGAAAGCGAAGCTGCCCAACTGCTTTCACTACCTGGTCGCTACCTTCTTTTACCCGGAGCTGCGCAAGGAACGCACCACCTTGCTGCCGTCGATCTTGCGTCCCGAGATCTTGAGCGCCACGCCGGAGCCGGGTGAGCACCTGCTCGTGTACCAGACCGCCACCACCAACTCGGAGCTCATCGACGCCTTGAAGCAGAGCGGTATCCCGTGCCGCGTGTACGGCGTGCGCCGCGGCATCAAGGCCGACGAGGTGGAGCAGAACCTCACGTTCCGCCCCTTCAGCGAGGCCGGCTTCATTGACGACTTGCGCACGTCGCGCGCGGTGGTGGCGGGCGGCGGCTACACCTTGATGAGCGAGGCCGTTTACCTGCATAAGCCGCTGCTCTCGCTGCCGGTTCAAGGCCAGTTCGAGCAGACGTTGAACGCGCTGTACTTGGAGCAGCTGGGCTATGGGCGCCACGCTCGGCGGCTCGACAAGCCCACGCTGGACGCCTTCTTAGCGGACGTGCCGCGCTGCGCTCAGGCGCTCTCCGGCTACCAGCAGGACGGCAACCGCCTGATGCTCCAGGCGCTCGACGAACAGATCCGCCTGGCCACCCGCGCCGGCTGATGCTTTCGCTGGCTTCTCCGCTCGGCTTGTGACAATGCCCTGGCCCCGACATGGCCGAAGCCCCGCTGTATGCCTGCCTTCCGCCGCGCGGCGCGAGCTCCGACGAGGTGCTGAACGGCTTTCTGAGCTACGTCGATAGCCTGGGCCTCAGCCTCTACCCGCACCAGGAAGAGGCGGTGCTGGCGGTGATGGCCGACAGCAACGTCATCGTGCACACGCCCACGGGCTCCGGCAAATCACTGATCGCGTCGGCCGTGCACTTCAAGGCCGTGGCCGAGGGGCGGCGCTCGTTTTACACTTGTCCGATCAAGGCGCTGGTCTCGGAGAAGTTCTTCGAGCTGTGCCGTGAGCTAGGCCCCGAGCACGTTGGCATGATGACCGGGGACGCGACCGTCAATCGGGACGCGCCGGTCATCTGCTGCACGGCCGAGATCTTGGCCAACATCGCGCTGGCCGAGGGCCAGGACGCGGACGTGGACTACGTCGTGATGGACGAGTTCCACTACTTCTCCGACAAGGAGCGCGGCGTGGCGTGGCAGGTGCCGCTGCTCACGCTCTGGCGCAGCCGCTTCGTGCTCATGAGCGCCACCTTGGGTGACGTGAGCGCGTTCGAGCAGCTCTTGGAGAAGCACACGGGTGAGAAGACCGTCACGGTGCGCTCCGCGGAGCGACCCGTGCCGCTAGCCTTCGAGTACCAGGAGAAGCTGCTGCAAGAGGCGGTGCAGACGCTGGTGGAGCAGGGGCGCGCGCCCGTGTACCTGGTGAGCTTCACGCAGCGGGGCGCCGCGGAGGCAGCGCAGAGCCTGCTGTCGGTGGACTTTGCCAGCAAGGAAGAGAAGAAGCAGCTGGCAGAGGCCATCCGCGGCGAGAGCTTTCGTAGCCCGCACGGCAAGGACATGCAGAAGCTGCTGCGCCACGGCATCGGCCTGCACCACGCGGGCCTCTTGCCGCGCTACCGGCTGCTGGTGGAGAAGCTGGCTCAGCGCGGCCTGCTCAAGATCATCTGCGGCACGGACACGCTGGGCGTGGGCGTCAACGTGCCGATCCGAACGGTGCTGTTCACCAAGCTGTGCAAGTACGACGGGGAGAAGGTACGCATCCTGACCGCGCGTGATTTTCACCAGATCGCCGGCCGCGCCGGCCGGCGTGGCTTCGATACTCAGGGCTACGTGGTGGCGCTGGCTCCGGAGCACGCGGTCGAGAACCTGCGTCTGGAGGCCAAGTCGGCGGCGCAGGGTCGCAAGAAGTTCGTGCGCAAGAAGCCGCCGGAATGGGGCTACGTCCACTGGGACAAAGCCGTGTTCGAGAAGCTGGTGGGCTCTGCGCCCGAGCCGCTAACGTCTCGCTTTCAGGTGACGCACGGCATGCTGCTCGCCGTCTTGGGTAGGCCTACGGGCGGCTGCAAGGCGATGAAGCAGCTGGTCAAGGACAGCTTGGAGACGCCCCAGCGTAAGCGACACCACAAGCAAGAGGCGCTGGCTCTCTTGCGCTCGCTCTGGCAAGCCGGCGTGATCGAGCTGCGCTCCGCAGCGGAAGGTGGCGGCATCCGGCTGAACGAGGAGCTGCAAGCGGATTTCTCGCTGCTCCACGCGCTCGGTCTGTTCGTGGTGGACGCGGTGGAGCGGCTCGATCGCGAGAGCCCGAGCTACGCGCTGGACGTGATCACCTTGGTGGAGTCCATCTGCGAAGACCCCGAGGTGGTGCTACGTCAGCAGGTGGACAAGCTCAAGGGCGAGAAGGTGGCGGAGCTCAAGGCCGCCGGGGTGGAGTACGAGGAGCGCATGGCGGAGCTCGAGAAGGTCGAGCACCCCAAGCCCAACGCCGAGTTCCTGTACGGCGCTTTCGAGATCTTCGCGCAGCAGCACCCGTGGGTGGCGCGCGAGGTGCTGAAGCCCAAATCCGTCGCGCGGGAGATGATCGAGAACCTCCACTCCTTCAGCGGCTACATCAAAGAGTACGGGCTCTCGCGCTCGGAGGGACTGCTCTTGCGCTACCTGTCGGAGGTCTACAAGACGCTCTTGCAGACGCTACCGACGCTCTCGCGCACGGAAGAGCTGGACGACATGATCGTCCACCTCGGCACGCTGATCCGCGGGGTGGACTCCAGCTTGCTGGACGAGTGGGAGCGGCTGCGCGATCCCGAGCACCGACCCATCGAACGCGAAGAGAGCGAGCTAGAGCGCGTCAGCGCGCAGGACATCACGTCGGATCAGCGGCGCTTCACGGCGCTCGTGCAGAACCTGATGTCCGGCATCCTGCGCGCCATCGAGTACGGCGACTACGAGACGGTCGCGGACCTAGCGGAGCCGGGCGAGCTAGAGCCCAGCGTGCTGGAGCTGAAGCGCTGCATCAAGCCGTTCTACGACGAGAACCCGCACATCCAGCTGGACGCCAACGCGCGTAACCCCAAGCACCTCACGGTAGAGCGCGGAGAGCAGCACTGGACGGTCCGGCAGGCCATCTTGGCAGCTGACGAAGTGACCGAGCACTGGTTGGGCGGTCGCATCGACTTGGCGCGCTCGCGAGCGGAGCGTCGCCCGGTGCTGCTCCTGGATCACCTCGGCGCTTGATCGCCCTCTGCCAACAGGCGCAGCGACGTCATCAGGTCCGCCCACCACATGCCCATGTTGCTGATGAAGCGCGGCACGTCCGCGCCGTGGCGCACCGGATGATCGGCGCGTAGCCTGCTCCAGCCCCGGTGGTGCACCGTGACCAGCGTCCCGGCCCCGCTGGGCTCGAACAGCACCTCAACCTCGGTCTTCTCGTCCGGCGCGAAGTTGACCGCGCGCCACTCCAGCACGAGCCGCGCTGGTGGCTCGAAGCTCGTCACGCGCCCCGTCTCTTTGGTCTCGTGACCGGCCGCGGTCTCGAACGACTCGAACAGCCGCCCGCCGAGCTTGGGCTCCAGGTGCACCACGCTGCGGTTACGGCCGATGCGAAAGCGCGCGCCGCCGCGCCACCAGCGATCGATCTCTTCCGTGAAGATGCGGAAGGCCTCGGCCGGCTCGACCAAGACGCGAACGCTGACTGAGGCACGATCGCCGGGCGGAGACGTCATTTCTTGCGGGCCTTGGCTTGCCTTTCGGCGTACTGCTTGAAGGCCCCGAGCTGATCGCCCCAATAGGCCTCGACCTCGTCCAGCCAGCCGCGCAGCTCTTCGAAGCGCTCGCGCTCCAGGCGGTAGAGGCGTACGCGCGCGTCGTGGTCTAGCTCACCCTCGCTGACCAGCCCTGACTCGCGCAGCACGCGCAGGTGGCGGCTCATGGCCGGACGCGTCATGTCGAGTAGCTCCGCCAGCTCGCTGGCGCGCCGCGGCTCCTGCCTCAGCAGCTCGATCACGCCGCGCCGAGTCGGATCGGCCAGCGCCAGCAGCGTGCGATCGATGCGCTCCAGCTGGCTCAGCCCTTCACCCTTTGCATGAACCACCACAGGTGGCCCTCGGGATCCGTCACGCCGCAAGTGCGGTCGACCCAGTAGTCGTCGCCGTAGTCGTCCGTGCGCGGCTCGCGCACGGTGCCGGCGCCTGCCGCGACGGCGCGCGCGTACTGCGCGTCACAGTCATCCACGAACAGCGCCAGCGACTGCGTCACCGCGCCGCCCAGCTCCTGCGGGCTGCGAAACCGCTCTTGGTACGGCTGATCGCCGCCGGTGCTGCCGACCATGATCACGCCGTCGCCGAAGAGCAGCTCGGAGTGCACGATGCGGCCGCCCTCGCCCTCGACCTTGAGCCGCAGCTCGAAGCCGAAGGCGCGCACCAACCAGTCGATCGCGGCGGCGGCGTCATCGTAAAAAACGCTCGCGCTCAAGCGTGGCCATCCTTGGGGCGGGGGCTTCATCCGGGGATAGTTAACGCTAGTGTTAACTAGTGTCAAGCCAGAACAATGGCCGCGTGAGGCCCGAGCTTGTTGCCCGTTCTTGGTCGCGGCGAACGGCGTCAACGCGGCGTGGCACTTAGGGCACGACCGCGTACTTGTAAGCGAAGCCGCGCTCGAACGTCTCGTTCACGGTCACGGGCGAGTGATCCGGATCGCGCGTGTCCGAGCAAATGACGGTGTGGACGCCGGGCGTGAGCTCCACCGTGATGCTGGCGGCCGGTGACAGCTCGGCGTGATAGACGAAATCCACGAACAGGTGCTGCGGCCGGCTCAGGCCATTGATCACGAGCACGGTAGGACGAGTCTGGCCGGTGAAGGAGCGCTCGAGCGCGCCGCGAGCCGGTCGCTTGGCGCTCTTGGCCGGCTTGGCCTCGGCTTTCGCTGCCGGCGGTGGCGGCGCCGGCGCTGCACACGCCGTGGCGAGCAGGTACGCAGCGGCGACGCAGCGCATGACCCTGATCTTAGCGCGATCCGGAACCTTCGGGGAGGTGGCCCTGTTTGCCAGCTTATTTTGAGGCAGCTCGCCCCGCGCGCGCGCGCTCGAGTTGGGGCATGCTCTCGCGATGCGCGCTTCCTCCTTGGTGCTGTCAATTTGCTTCCTGGCTTGCGGTCGTGAGGCGCCCGCAACAGCTGGCGAAGACAAGCCGCTGCCGGCTCCGGAGCAGCTGGCGGAAGAGACGACCACCCCGAGCGGTGATGCGGCGCCAGACTCGGCCCAGAGCACGACCCTGACCATCGACGAATGTCGTTCACGGCCAGGCGAGGTGCTGACCGACAAGGGGGACGGTGCGCTGCACGCTCAGGGCTGCCCCGACGGCCGACAGCAGCTCGGCCGGGTGAAGGTTGGGCTCGAGAACGGCTTGTGCTGCGCGCCGGCCAGCGCCGCCCCACCGGCGCCCGCGGGCGGACCTACCGCCAAGCAGGCGCCGTGCACCAGCGATCAAGCGTGCAACGAGGATCCGGCCGTGTCGGCGCTATGGGGCAAGTGCACGCCGCTCGGGGTGTGCGAGTGCAAGCCCGGCTTCGAGCTGAGCCCGCGCGGGCGCTGCCAAAAGGCCGTGCAGTAGGCTACGCTGCACCGACGCTGAGCGGGCTCGTGCTGCCGGTGAGGCCGCGGAGCCACGGGCTCTCTCGGCGGAGCAGGTTACGCTCGGCCACCAGCGCCCGCACCTGCCGCTCGCGCCCGCAGCGCTTGGCGGCCTCGAGCGCCGTTTGGTCGATGACGTCGCGCTGTGCGTTGCTGCCGCCGAAGCGGTGCGCGACGAGCCGCAGGGGCAGGAGCGTGTCCACCACCTGCGCGTAGCGTCCGTGCTCGAAGGCCAAGAGCGCGCGGCACAGCGGCAGCCCGACTTCTCGGGCCATCGCGGCGTTGCTGTCGTTGCCGCCCGCCGTCCGCTCCAAGCCACGCGCGATCTCCCAGGCGTCGTCGCTGCGGCCGGCGAGCAGCAGGCTCATGGTCGCGTGCACGTCGTTGAAGGCGTAGTAGCCGAGCTGCAGCGGATCGCTCCAGGCTTCGGCCACCGCGTAGGCGCGCTGGCGCACGTCGACGCCGCGGAGGTGAAGGCGCCAGAGCAGCGACGCCGCGTCCACCAGCTCGAGCGCTACGCTGGAGGGCTTCGGCCAAACGTGGCTATCGAAGATCTGGAGCGCTCGCGCCGCGTCGCCGCGTTCGAGCTCGAACAGCGCGAGGTGCCAGTAGTTGTGGTAGGCCAGGCCGTTGTCCGGAGCAAAATCTGGCTCACGCTCGCGGAGCCAGCGCGCGCCCTGCTCGACCTCACCTCGCATCTCGAGCACGTGCGCGACCGCGTGAATCGCCCACGGGTCACGGCGCTGGAGCTCGAGCGCTTCTCGGCCCGTTGCTTCGGCGCGGTCGAGCAGGTTCGTCTCCTCCAAGCCGAACGCCAACATCCCCAGCACGAAGCCGTAGCCGGGCACGCGCGCGTTCCAGTCGGGCAAGATGCGGGCGATGCGATCGCGCAGCATGCGCTGCTGGCCCAGGTAAAAATCGCCCACGTGCGCCAGCTGCACCGCCAGCAAGTCGCGCGGGTGATCGAGCGCGATGGCGCCGTACAGCTCGATCGCGTGGTGCCAGTCTCCGTCGAGCCAGGCTCGCGCTGCCGCGAAGTGGCGGCGCTCTCGCTCGCTCGGGGCGCGGCATAGCCGCTCAGCTGCTTCCAAGCTGGTTTCGATCAGCGCCTCTCCGGCGCGCTCGGCGGCGAGCACGCCGAGGCCGGCGCGCAGGCAGTAGCCGGAAGCGAAGCTCGGGTCGCGAGCGAGCGCCTGATCGATGAGCGCCAGGGGGTCGAAGTAGTAGCCGGCCAGCAGCGTGACCGCGCGGTCGTAGTTTTCAGCCAAATCGGCTGACGTGGTGGAGAGCGGAAGTCCTCTTGAGTCGGTGACGTTCATGGGTAGTAGCTTGGGGCAGAGGCGTGAAACGCTGAGGAGGGCCGGCGTGAAAAGAGCGTGAAATGCGCTGCGCCGGGGGGACCTTGGGGCATTTGCGGCTAGCGGCGTCGGCGGTTAGCCTCTCGCCGGGAGTCGAGGTGTCGCGCCGAATTCAGCTGCTGGGAGCCTTTGGCCTGTATCGAGGCGACGAGCCGGTGTCGCTACCGGCGCGCAAGACGGAAGCGCTGCTGGCGCTGCTGGCGCTGCGTCCGGGCGTGGCGCTGGGACGCGAGCAACTGTGCGCGCTGCTCTGGCCGGACGTGCCCGACGCGCAGGCCCGCACTAGCTTGCGCCAAGCCTTGGGTCACTTGCGCCGGGCGCTGCCCGAAGGCGCGCTCGCGACCGGCGCGGATCAGCTGCACCTCGTACCTGGGCTCGTCTGGGTGGACACCGCGGAGGTGGAGCAGGTGCTGGCCCGGCCGCCGTGCGAGCGCGAGCAGCTCCCGTCGCTGTGGCGAGGAGAGCTCATGGCCGGTTTCCCTGCCGTATCGGACGCCTTCGCCAGCTGGCTGGATGACGAGCGCGCGCGAGCCCTGACGCGGCTCTTGCCCCGTGTGGAGGAGTGCGTGGCCGCGCTC
>JAEYOT010000299.1 GCA_023411445.1 Pseudomonadota bacterium | reverse complement strand
ACCGGCAGGCGCTCGAGGTGCAGGACGACGACGCGGTGTCGCTCGACGCGCTGACCGAGCTGTACCGCGAGCGCGCTCGCTGGGACGACTTGGCGGAGCTACACCTGCGGCGCGCCGAGAGCCAGAGCTCGCCCGAAGGCGCGGCGCAGTACCGCTTGGCGCTGGCGCGGCTGCATCAGGAGCAGGGGCAGGTGGAGCGCGCGATCGACCAGCTGCAGGAGATCGTGACGGCCTTGCCGCGGCACCAGGACGCGATCACGGCGCTCGAGCAGCTGCGCAAGCTGCCGGAGCACACCGAGCGCGTGGTGGACATCCTGCGGCCGCTGTACGAGGCCGCGGACGACTGGCGCCGCCAGATTCAGCTGAACGAGGACCGCTACCAGCTGGCGCAGGACGTGGGCGACAAGGTGCGCGTGCTGCGCGAGACCGCCGAGCTGTGGGAGAAGCGGGGCGAAGACCTGAACCGCGCGCGCCGCGCGCTGGAAGCCGCGGTAAGGCTCGACCCCGACGACGCGGATACGCGCGCGGAGTACGAGCGGCTGACCGAGCGCACGGGCGCTTGGGACGGCCTGGCCACGGCGTACGAGGCGGTGCTGGAGGATCAGCCGGAGCTGCGCGACAAGCGGGAGATTTTGGCGACGCTCGCGGAGGTGCACAACTCACGCCGGGACGATCCGCGCAAGGCGCTCTCCGCGTACGAACGCCTATTCGCGGCCGACGAGTCCGACATCGAGCCGCTGAACAAGATGGAGTCGCTCGCCACGCTGCTCAGCGACTGGCCCGTGCTGGTGCGCGTGCTGACGGCCAAGGCGGAGCTCTTGCCGAACGACGAAGAGCGCGCCAGCGTGTGGCGCCGCGTTGCCGAGGCCAAGCGGGACATGCTGGACGACGCGGCTGGCGCCGTCACCGGCTACGAGAAGGCGCTCGAGCTCGATCCGGAGAGCGCCTTCACGGTGGACTGCTTGATCGAGCTGTACGAGGCCAAGGGCGAGCCCTCGCGGCTGGTGGAGCTGTACCTGCGCCGCGTGGAGCTGACGCAGGACGATGACGATCTGAAGTACACGCTGCTGGTCAGCGCCGCGGCTTGCTACGACCAGCAGCTGCAGGACAAGCGCAAGGCGATCGAGGTCCTGGAGCAAGCGCTCCAGGTGCGGCCGGGTGACGGCGGCGTGCTCGCGTCGCTGAACCGGCTGTACCGCTCGGAGGCCATGTGGCCGGAGCTGCTCGACAGCCTCAAGCTGCAAGCTTCGGCGGCCGAGACTGCGCCGGAGCGCGCGGAGATCCGCAAGGAGATCGGCAGCATCTTGGCGTCCAAGCTGGATAGCTTCGAGGAGGCTCTGGACTCTTACCGGCTCGCCCTGGAGGAAGCGCCCGGCGACAAGGACCTGATCGGCGCGGTGCGCGAGATCGGCGGCGGCCATGAAGACCTGCGCGGCACGGTGGCCGAGATTTTGGTTCCGGTGCTGGAGCGGGGCGGTCGCCACGCAGAGCTGGTGGACGTGCTGGAGCTGCGCCTGAGCGTCGAGACCGAGCCGACCGAGCGGGTGCAAACGCTGCGCTCGATCGCGCGGGTGTTGGAAAATGACCTGGGCAAGCAGACGGAGGCAGAGTCCGCGCTGCTGCGCGCGATCAGCGAGCGGCCAGACGACGACGAGCTGCACACGGAGCTGGAGCGCCTGTCGCGCGCGACCTCCGGCTTCGGGCGCTACGCGGACGCGCTGTCGGATCGCGCAGGCTCGACTTTCGATCCGGACGTGGCGCGCGATTTGTACGTGCGACTCGGGCGCATCGCCGAGCAGGAGCTGAACGACGACGCTCGGGCCGTGAACGCGTACAAGCGCGCCATCGAGCAAGCTGGCGATCAGCCGGAGCTGCTCGACGCGCTGGACCGCTTGCTCACGCGGCTGGGCGATCACGAGGCGGTGGCGGACGTCTTGGAGCGCCGCGTCTCGGTGGAGAGCTCGGACGAGCGCCAGGCAGACT
Source organism: Pseudomonadota bacterium (assembly GCA_023411445.1). GTDB lineage: Bacteria > Myxococcota_A > Polyangia > Polyangiales > Polyangiaceae > PMG-095. The sequence goes on along the minus strand of JAEYOT010000299.1, from coordinate 1,704 downwards.
TGTACTTCCGGCTGGCGCAGATCCAGATCGAGCGCTTCCAAGAGCCTGCGCGCGGGCTGGGCTCGCTGCGCATGGCGCTCGAGCGCGCGCCGAACCACGAGGCCGCGGTCAGCGAGCTGGAGAAGCTGATCGACAGCCCGGATCTATTCGAGGAAGTCTCCGAGATCCTCGAGTCGGTGTACCGCGAGCGCGGGCTCACCGATCGTCTCGCCAAGCTCTACGAGAAGCGCGTCAGCTTCGCGGACTCCGTGGAGGCGCGCATCGACATGCGTCGCAGCCTAGCCAAGGTCTTGGAGGAGGAGGCGCGTGATCCGCGCGCCGCGCAGCGCGTGATCGAGCTGGGCTTGGCGGAGGCTCCGGAAGACACCGCGCTGCTCGAAGAGGTCGAGCGCCTCGCGCCGATCACGGGCGAGTGGGACAAGGCGGCTCAGGCGCTGGCGAGCGCCCTCGCGAGCGCCACGAGCCTCGCGCCCGAGAGCGGCGTGGAGCTGTCGCTGAGGCTGGCCGGGTGGTACCGCGATCGCGCCGGGGACAACGCCTCGGCGGAGAACGCGCTGCGGCGGGCGCTGGAGTTCGATCCGAGCAGCGATGAGGTGCTGCAGGCAGTCGAGCAGCTCCAGCGAGCGCCGGGACGCGAGCTGGACCTCTTGGCCACCCTGCGTAAGCGCGCCAAGCTGCAGGTCGACGAGTCGCAGCGCGAGGAGCTGTACCGGCAGGCCAAGGCCCTGGCCGAGGGTAGCGGCGACCTGGCCGCGGCCGAGGCCGTCTTGCGCGAGCTGCTCGCCCAGGACGACACCAACCTGTGGGCGCTGGCGGAGCTGTGCAAGCTGCGCGACGCCGCCGGTGACCACGCCGAGACGTTCAAGCTCACGGTGCGGCAAGCAGAGCTCACCGCGGACGCCGGCAGCGTGCGCGCGCTTCGCCGTCGCGCCGCGGAGATCGCCCGTGACCAGCTGGGCGACGAGGCCAAGGCGACCGAGCTGTTCGAGCAGCTGTTCGAGGACGAGCCGAATGATCACGAGGCGGCCGGCGCGCTGCGGTCACTCTATGCGCTGGGCGACCGTCACCAAGAGCTCGGCCGCTTGCTGGAGCGCTTGATCGACATGGCGGAGTCGCCCTCCGCCCGCACGGCGCTGCGCTTGGAGCTGGCGCGGCTGAACCGCGACATGTTCAAGGCGCCGGACGCCGCCATCGACCTCTTGCGCGCCATCCTGGAGGAGGAGCCTGGCCACGGTGAAGCCGTCGTGGCCTTGAGCGAGCTGTACGAGAAGACCCAGCGTGACGAAGAGCTGGCGGAGCTGCTCTCGACGCAGATCGGAGCTGCGCAGGCGCGCGGCGACGTGCAGGCAGAGCTGCGCTTTCAGGTGCGTCTGGGCGAGGTGTACGACGCGCGCCTGGGCGACCGCGCGCGCGCCATCGACACCTACCGCGGCGTGCTCTCGCGCGATCCCAACCATCAGGGCGCGCTGGAGGCGCTGGCGCGCCTGTACAAAGCGCAAGACGACTCGGCGTCCGCCGTCGAGATCATCAGCCGCTTGCTGGACATGGCGAGCGGCCCCGCAGCGGTGGCGCTGGCCGTGGAGCTGGGCGAAGCGGAGCAGAAGCTGGGCAACGCCGAGGGCGCCGCGCGCGCCTTCGAGCGCGGCCTGAGCCACGATGAAGCCAACGCTGATCTGCGCGATCGCCTGCGCGCGATCTACTCCT
>JAEYOT010000265.1 GCA_023411445.1 Pseudomonadota bacterium | reverse complement strand
GCCGAGAACGAAGGAACAGGAACGGCTGCGGGCGAGCACGGACGCAATGCGCTGGCGCAACCAGCGCTCCCGTGCTGCGGCGACAACTCTCGCCGCGTTCGACCAGATTGCGTCTTGGCCCCCTGCTCAAAGCGCCCATGAAACACGCCAAGCAGGTGAGCGACACGGCTTTGCCGCTCGACGGCTTCTTCGCCGGCCAAAGTCATGTTAGGCGCCCACCTTCAGTGGCAGGCGTAGGGAGGGAGCCAGCCAGCCTGTCACCACGTCGCTCGGCGTGTTATCGCGCCCATCGGCGACGCGCGCGCGGCGGATCTCGATGGCGAGCGCGATGCGCGTCTCCGTTGCCGTCGGCGGGGCTTTCTCGACCGTCGAGCGGTCCAGCGAGAGCGACAGCTGCTTGCGACGCGCGAACGCTCCTTGCCTGAGTTTGGTGATCTCCTCGATGCGACCGATGAGGGCGTGCGCCTGCCGCTCGAACTCGACCAGCTCGAGCAAGGCGTCGTCGATCTTCTCCTGGCGCTCCCGGTCGGTGGCCTGCAGCGCCGCGAGCTCTTCCTCGCGCACGGCGCGGTCGCGCGCCTCTTCGTTAGCGAGCGCCACCCTGTCCGAATGCTGTGCCCGCTCCAAGTCGAGCCTTGCATCAGCGAGCTTTCGCTCCGCCGCCGCAACGCCGTCGCGCTTCTGCTCGGTGGGGGTCTCGAAGAACTCCAGCTTGGCTACGCGTACCTCGTCCAGCGCCGCGTCCGCTGCGTTCCGCGCGTGCTCGAGCGTCACGCTGCACCTCCCAGCTTCTCGATGCGACTTGCGAGCTTCGAAGGCTGCTTGCCCTGGACGTGTCCCACGCTGCGCGCAGCCTGAGCCGCTCGGTGTTGTGTAAGTCGCCTCGAGTGATCGAGCTTCAGGACTCCCGCAGCCTCACTCGTCTGGCCTTCCAGGCGTGCAGCGATCTTCGTGTGCGGAGCTTCCGGCTTCGGAGCGCTCTCCTGCTGCGCTTGCGCACTGCTCGCAGGCGGATTTGATTCCGCGCCCCTTTGGCGTTCGGTTGCCATCTCGGCCCGAATCTCCTGAGCGAGCTCCTGGTGACCCGCTGGAGCCATGCTCGGCGAGTGACTCGCCTGGACGACGCTTGCCGGCAGGTCGCGCGTGACAGCGGCGGGTGAGCCTCGCAGCGCGAACGTCTCGGCGCCTTCGCTGTAGCGCGTCTGGCCACTCAGGATGAGGCGGGCCAGGTCTGGCCGTTCGTGGATTACGGCGCCCAGCTTGATCTTCATTTGGTCGAAATTCAGTTCCTTGATTGCCATGGTCACTCCTTGTCAAAAGCCCTTGCCCGGCATGTCGTGCCAGCGGGACTGGTAGCTGATTGGATCGTTGAACTCCGCGACCTCGAGAAACTCGTCGTTGGCTTCGCGGGCGAGGCTCTGATCGAGTCCAGCGGGCACTCCAATTGCTGCCAGAAGCTCGTCAGTCAGGGCGTTGAAGCTGCCGCGCAAGAGCTGGCCATCAGTGATGGCGTGCATGACGGTGACGAGCGCGCTCGCGTAGTCGAGGCCGTTCGTCGCGTACTTGGTGCGGCCGCTCGGCAGTAGGTGCGCCTTGACGCTCCCGACCTCGCGGCGCAGCGTTGCGTGGTCGGGCAAGAGCAGCTTGCGTGCGCGCATCAAGCGGCGCATGGCCTGGAACGCCACGTCTTTGCTGGGCTCTGACCACGCGTACGTGACCAGGCTGATGCCGTGCTCGGCGAACATGCTGCGCAGGCTCGCCTCCTCGCGCTGGTCGCCGAAGATCCGCCACGTGCCCCAGGCCTTGGCGCGGTCGGCCACGTGCTTGACGACGTCCGCCATGCTGACGCGACGCAGCGCCTCGCCCTCGAAGGCGTCGGCTTCAAGCGTGACGAGCTCGCCAGTGGTGGACTCGCGCCCCGCAATCCACGCGAAAGCGTCGCCCCGGAGGCTGCTGGCGTCGATGGCCAGGAAGCCGTCACCGAGCTGGCCAGTGTGCTGACGGCCGTAGCAAGCGACGTGGTCGGCGGCGTCGATGGCGCTCGAGATTGTGGCGCCCGGCTGCGCGCCGTACTCCCGCGACCACACGACGGGATCGGGCTCGAGGGCGTGCGTGTCGGCCTCGCTCAACGTCGGGTTGGCGGTCCAGGTGGCGGCGTAGCTCACGGCCTGGTGGTCGGTGTCGCCCTCGTCGAACAGCTGCGCGTGGTAGTCGTCGGAGCCCCACGGGCTCGACACGTTGACCTCGAACCAGAATGGCTGCGTGGCGCCGGTCGGGCGCAGCGAGCTCATGACCCCCGCCGCGGGGTTGGCGGCCTGCTCGCGGCTCTCCCAGCGGGCCATCTCATCGGCCACGACCAGCACGGACGTGAAACCGACGCTGCGGATGCTGCAGCTCGTCACGCGGAACACGAGGCGCCGGTCCCTGAGCTCGATTTCCTCGCTGCGCTCGTCGAAGCCGATGCCGACCGTGGTCAGGATGGCGCTGATGGTGCGGAGGCGTGCGCTCGCTTCGTCACGGTCGACGGACACGAACGCGATTACGGCCGTGTCACCCGGCGGCACCGACCACGGGCCCCACTTGGCCCAGGCGACGGCCAGCCGGCACAGGGTCGAGCTCTTGCCCGCTCGGCGGCCCGCTCGGATGACCCAGCGGCGGCAGCCCCGCCGCAAGAACCGCTCGATTTGCGCGCGCCACCAGGGTGAGGTCGCTGGGAAGCCCTCGGCGACGAGCGCCCGGTCCATGGCGTCGAAGTGCCGCAGGAACGTGGTCACCCAGGCCTGCCACTCGGAGCGCTTCGGCACCTTCACGGCCTTCACTCGTCGCCCTCCGCGGCTGCCGCGGCCTCGATGGCGTCGATGACGCGACCGGCCTTGGCGCGCTTGCCGCTCAGCGCCTTCACGGCTGCCAGGGCGGCGGTCATGGCCCGCTGCGACTGCGTCTCGCAGCGATGGCCGAGCTCGAGCAGCTCGCCGCCGCGCTCGGTGTCGAAGCCCGCGGCTGCTGCCTCCTTGGCGAAGTAGCCGGCGAGCACCGATTCGGTCGCGAACGCGATCAGGTTGGCGAGCACGAACACGCTGCTCGAGCCCAGCTCCACACGAGCACTGCCGTAGACGGCCAAGGCGGCCTGTAGGAGCTCGTCTGCGACGGGACGGGGCAGACCCTCACCGAGCGCTTCAAGACGCGTCCTGGCGGCGCGTAGTGGCGCCGTGAGGGCACGCTTGGCGCTCCGGTTGAACGCGGCGCGGTTGCCGGGAGCGAAAGTGCCGTTGGCGCGGTGGTTGCGCCGCCGCTCATCGTCCGCTTCGACCGATCCGAGGTCGCTGGGGCGCGGCTGTGTGAGGCGCGCCTTGCCGTGCGACTGCTCCACCGTGAACAGCTCGGGGTTGGTCGCCATCAGCAGGCCTCCGAGGGGTGATCGGCGAACGCGGCCAAATCATGTGCTTCTGGCCGAAATACCGCCGGAGCGGGCGATCGGCGGGGCCCGTTTCCGAACGCGGGCAGCAGCATCGGCGCGGCCGAGAGGCGCTGCGGATTTGAGATCCGCAGCTTTGCAGCGATCACGCCGCCGAAACCGGGTAGGCGCGGCTGCGATTGCCCCAGGGCTTGCCCCAAAACGTCGTGTTTTTGGCCGGAAAGAAGCGGGCCAGTGGGTCGCTCGATGTGTGCGGGTGACGTCAGGCCGATGGACCGGAGAGGTCGGGGCGGGGCGCTGTCGGTGTTCCGGGAGGTGACGTGTGGTCGCTCGGCGGCCCTGTCACAACGTACCAACCGTCCCAACCTGTTTCGTGGTCCGGAGGCGTACAGGGGGAACGCCTCATATGTGTGCGCGCTTAGGTTGTGACGGTTGTGACGTTGGTACATCAGCACGTTTCCTGCTCTTCCGGTGTCACAACCGATTCGGCTCCAGGTTGTGACGAGGCTTCAGGTTGTGACGGGTAGTAGCGACGGACCCTCACGCCGTGCTCGCGGCTCTGAGTCGATCGCCACTTGAGGTCTCGAAGCGCGCAGCCGGCTCGGGTCTCCTCGGCTCGGCCAATCTTGCCGGGCTCGACGTTGAGCGCCCCTCGCAAGACCTCGGTGATGGTGACGCCACTGATGGCCAGCGCAGCCTGAGCCGGCGCAGCCAGCCACACCGCGATCAGCTCCACCCACGGGTCACCTTGCGTGCGCTGCTCCTGCTCGTCCTGGCAGAGCGTCACGAGCTCCGCCGAGTCCGTGTGCCAGGCCTCCCCGCTCTCGAACCGGGCGACCGCCTCAGCCCAGAGCTGATCCCGATCGGCAACCAGACCGGCAACGTCGACGCGGCCGCATTTCACGGGCCAGAAGCGCCGATTGCCCGTTCGGTCCGGCAAATACTGCTCCTCGTTCGTGCTGCCGATGAAGACGCACTGTCGCGGGAAGTCGCGCGTGCGGCGCCCGTAGCTCGGCCGGTAGTGATCCTGACGCGAGCTGACGAAGTTCTTCACGCGCTCCGACTCGCGGCCCTTGATGGCGGCGAGCTCGGCAAACTCGTAGATCCAGACGCGGCGCAGCGCTTGATACGAGTCCTTGTCGCCGACCGTGATGCCGGTGTCGGCGTACCACTCGCCGCCGAGCGTGCGGGCGCCCGTGCTCTTACCGATGCCCTGTTTGCCTTCGAGCACGAGCATGTAGTCGGCCTGGCACCCGGGCCTGAACGCACGGGCCACGGCGCTGACCATCCACTTCATGCCGACGGCGCGCGCGTACGCGGTGTCCGCGGTGCCGAAGTACTTCACGAGCAGCGTGGGTAGCCGCTGCTGCGCGTCCCAAGCGAGGCCGCGGAGATAGTCACGAACAGGATGCACCTCGTGCTTTCGGCCAACGGCCAAGATCGCTTGCTCGACCATCTCGATGCTCGGCTCGAAGTCGCAGTTGCTCGAGATCCAAGCCACCGTCCGCGCCGAGTCTTCGTCCGTCCAGTCACCGATCAGCGAGCCTTGTGGCCGGTCCTGCTCGCGTGTCGGCGGCTCTTTGAGGCATACGACCGTTTCGGCAAAACCGTCGTATGCGATCACGCCGCTCCACTCTGGATGCTTCGCCAGCACGTGCAGCACGTTCGCCAGGCACTTCTTTGGCAGCCGATCCTTCTTCGTCAGGATCAGCCCACTGCGCCAGGCGGTGTTGCGCTTGCTCTCGATGGGCGTGACGCTCAAGCCGCGCGCTCCTTTCTCAGCATCTCGCCCCAAGCCATGCGCCCGACCTGCCGAGCGTCCGCGATCTTCCGCTTGAGCTCGCGATCGCTCCAGCACGGCTGGCAGAAGTGATTCCACTCTCGCATCACTCGGAGCGCCGCGACATCATCGAGCCAGAAGCCGCGCACGACGATCACGGCGGCCGCCATCGTGCGGGCATGCCCACCGGCGCCGCTGATCGCGCCGTCGAAGTGCTGCATGTACGCCGAGGCTCGGGCTTCGCGCTCCTCCGGCGAGTCCACCGATGCGCCCGCCTCCGGTGCCTTCGCCAGCTCGGGAGCACGGGCCAAGCGCTGCAGCCATTCGGGCGCTTCCGCGAGCTCCGTGTCGAGCGGGTGCTGCGTCCAGCGGTACCGCCCGCCGGCGCGCCTGCTCGGCGAGAGCGTCACGAGCCGGTTGCCGCGCAGCAGCTCGACCTTTCCGAGCACGTGACCGCGCACGAAGAAGTCCACCGGTCGGAACCACACATGGGCGCCACCGGTGGGAGTCTCGGCCGACCAGGTGCGCGGAAACGCTCCGAACCCGGCCAACGCCTTGGCCAGCTGCTCGACGGCACCGCTCCGCACGTCGGCGTCGACGACCAGGTGCTGACCGACACGAGCCGACAGAACGCCGCCCGGCGTAGCGCGCAGCGCGCGCTCGATCAGCTCGAGATCCTGAGTCGCCGAGGTCGCCCCATTTGGAAAGAAGCGCGTGTTCGGCACCTTGTTGGACGGCCACGCCACGACGAGCTTAAAGCCGAGCCGCTCGACGTAGGCGCGCGCGGCGCGCAGCAGCTCGGCGCTCAAGCAGCCACCTCACCGGCGGCGACAGCGTTGCGCCAAAGCCGCGTCAGCAAGCGCTCGGTGATGTTGGCGGCGTTGCTGCGCGAGCCCGCCCAGATGGTCGGCACGCCGAAGTCGACGTGGATCGCCAGCGCGCTGCCGACGACCGATTGCGGCCGCGTCTTCGAGACGTAGCATCCGGCCAGCACGTCCGACAGCGACGCCTCGACGATGATGCACGCGAAGTCGAGCCGGCTCATCCGCGAGCAGCAGGCCATGAAGCGTTCGCGCCCGGCTGTGATACTGCCCACGAGATCGTCCAGCGACTTGCGTTCGATGGCGACGGTCGCGGTCAAGCCACTCACCGAGTAGTCGCCGGCGTCGAGTGTCGCGCGCTCCGTGTCGACGTTCTCGGTGAACAGAAACGGCGCCTGCTCCCGTGTGTCGATGATGATGCAGGGCTTCACGACCAGACCTCCCGGTAACACTCGAGGTCCCAGCACCCGCGACCCTTGAGCCATGCGCAGCGCTCGCCCGCCTCGATGGTAAGCGCGCACTCGACGCACTTGCACTCGAACTTCGCGCGGATGACTCGCGGCCGAGCCAGAGGATCATTCTTGGGTGGAGGTGCCGGGGCCCGGGGCGGCGCCACTTCTTCGACCACGTGCAGCCCGTGCTCGCGGATGAGACGGCACACCAGGACTGCACTCGTTCGAGCCTCCTCACGTTCGGGCGATGCCGCGAGAGCCACGAGCTTGCGCACGCGCTCGAGCGTTGGGCTGGCCATCACTGACCACCTGCCCGGCGCAGAATCGAGCGCACAGCTTCGGCAGGGTCGGCGCCAGCATCGACGTCGTTCTGCGCGGCTGCTACCGGTTTACCCGTCGCTTGCACGGCACGCTCGAGCTCGGCGGCGACGATCACGTCCTTCCTGCCGATCCGGCGGACTAGGTGCGGGTAGTGAGCTTTCCAGAACTTCAGTTGCTCGCCGGTGGCGGGCTCCGAGTTCTTCTTGGTTAGAAACAGCGGTTTGACTTCGCTCGTCGATTCCTTCACAACAACCTCGCTCGTCGGCGATGGGCTCGGGCTGCAACCCGGGCCGTCGCGCTAAGCCGCCCTGGTGTCGTTGGCGGTGGGGTCTTCGAAACCGAGTGCAATCACCGCGGCGCGTACGCGCTCAGCCGTCGTTGGCTTCATCCGGCGTCGCTTCTCAGGTTCGAAGAACGAACGGGCCGTTTTGATGTCACACGGCGCAGTCGCTGCTATCTGGAAAAACTGGGCTGGAAGGCGCGGTTTCATGGGGCACTCCTTGCCGCGAAGGCCCCTCCGTTCTGCGGGAGAACGGCGAATTGAGAAAGTGATGTCTGACTAGACTGTGTGAGTCAGACTTTGCTTGACTTCATGGCATCGGCGACCATGCGCGTTGCGTCGCGCGAGTTGACGCCGTAGCCGCGCAGCGCCCAAACCACGACGTTCTCGTCGTCGACGCCCTTGTTTCGCGCTTTGGTGATTGCGCGCTGCATGCGTTCCGGTACGCCCGCAAGGCTTGCCGGCTGACCGACTACGCTCTTGGCCAGCACCAGCCTCGCGAAGAGCAGCTCAGCGAGGGCCTGGGCGCTTGTGCGTCGACGCTTCGTCGCGATCGCGCACAGCTCTTTCACCAGCGCTGCCCGATCGGGAGCGAACAGCGCAACGGGCCTGGGGCGACTGGCGGTCAGCTCTTGGGGGCCAAGCTTGGACGAAAGCTTTCGAGCCGCGCGCGCGAGGCGCTCTAGCTCTTTGAGCGCCGCTTCGTCATCGTCAGAACCAGCCCAAAGGAGGCACTCAGCGATCGCCGCCACCGCTGCAGCCCGCCTGCCAGTGGTGCGCGTGTTCAAGAGCTCGTGATACAGGTCCGTGATTCGAGCCTGCACGTTTCGGGGCAGCGGAGCGTCGGGGGTGGCCTTTACGGGCGGCTTGCGGGCCACGGGCTGATGCTCCCTGGTCTGCCACCCGCCGTCAAAGGGCGGGCTCACCGCGTTCCCCGCTTCCGTCGCTCCAAGCTGAGGTCCACCGTGCCAGCGCGAGCCTTGCGGCGCGCTTCCAGCTCAGCTACCAGCTTGGGGAGCACGTCGAAGGCGCCGGCGTTGGCGGCCTTGGTGATGGCGTCAGCGAGAGCAGCTTCGACCGCATCGACTGCCCCAGACTGCCCCGACGGTGCCTCTGCTGGCTCCCTGTCGGCGTCACGGTCGAGCGTCTTTCCTGCTTCACCGGCTTTCTCGTTGGAGCCGCCGGCATTTCTAATCCACCGGTCAGGGGTTCGAATCCCTTCGGGCGTGCCCAGTCTGTCAATCAACAACGTCGAAGCGCGCGCCGCGCCGTGGCGCCGAACGTTATGTCTCGGCGTCCGCTCATCGTCAGAAAGCTCCAGAAATCGCGGGAAGGAGGGAAGATTGGTGGTACGCGAGCGTAGCGGAAAGTCATGAAAGCGGCGCGTTGGTTGGTCCTCGGTTGTTCGGTTGGTTTGTTCGCGGCTTGCAGCGCGAGTGACGGCAAGAAAGTGGATAGGGGGGCGGCGGGCGAAGCTGGTGAGAGCAACGCCGGCGGAGAGACGGGCGCGGGCGGGAGCGGTGGCGCAGCGGGCGCTGGCGATGCCGGTGGCGGCGTGGGCGGAGAAGGTGGAGAGGGCGCGGAGGCGGGTCGCGGCGGAGGTGGTGATGAGGGTGGCGCGGCGGGGATGAGCGGCGCGGGCGGCGCGGGCGGTGCCCAGGGAGACGGTTCGGAGCAGGTGGAGGAAGGTCCGCCCGGCTCTGTCGGCAATCCGTGCACGGAAGAGGGCGCTTGTGACAGCGACTTGGTGTGCGCTGAGAGCTTCTATTGCCAACCGACGGAGAGCGACCTGCCGCCAGAGATCGTGCAGGCGGTGCCGCTGCCGAATAGCGCGGATATCCCGAGCCAGGCGCCGATCGTGCTGTTCGCTGACGGCACGTACGACAACGTGCAGTTTGCGGTCATGGCCTACACCATCAACGGCTCGCAGGACATCACGGCGCAGGTGAGCGTCGTGAAGCTGACGAGCGCAGCCGGCAACAACGTGTTCGTGCTCGCCGCCAAGGGTGGCCTACCGCTCGGCGCGAGCGTGGTGGTGACGATCAGCGGAGACATCGAGGGCACGGTGGTGTTCAACGTGGACCACGCTTCGCCCCCGTTCGCGGATGGCGCGCTGGATTTCGAGGGTGCCACGCCGCCGGCGGAGTGCGCGAGCGAGGTGGAAGGCTCAGAGCTGCCGCTCGGTTGGACCGGGTTCGGTGACGTGGCCGTGCTGCCGGAGACTGGGACGCTGGTGCCCAGCTCAGGCTCACGCCAGCTCGCGATGAGCACGGGCGATCTGCTGTGCGGCTCGGCGCTGGGCGCAACCAGCTCCATGCTCGTCAGCGGGCCGATTCGCAACCTGGGCGCGAGCCCCGCGCTAGAGCTGGACTACAACTTTCAGTCGAGCGAGTTCGACGACTACTGCAACGATGACTTCGACGACACGCTGATCGGCGTGCTCTCCGGCCCCAAGGGCGCCGTGGCGACCGTGATCGACTCGGTCAACCTGGTCTGCGATCGCGCCAAGCACAGCGCCGGCACGTTCCCCGGCACGCCGGACGGCGGCGACGAAGTCTACAAGGAGACCGGCAACCTGACCTTCGAGCTCGAAGGCCAGGTCGGCTCCCCCGCGGTGCTGGCGTTCGTGCTGACGGACGTAGGCGACACCGCGCTGTCCAGCTTGGTGAGCATCGACAACATTCGCTTGGCGAAGCCCTGAGCGAGCCCGACAAGCGCAGCCCCTGCCGCGGCGAACCTTTGCTATGACGGGCGCTTGCGTAGGCGCAGCCGGTATTGGGTGGCGCTGGCCCCCCTGCCGGCGATCGCGCTCGGCGCCCTCAGCGCCGCGCAGTATCAGGTAACGTGGAGCGCGTACCTCCCCAACTGGGTGGCCCTGGGACTCGGGTGCGCGCTCTACAGCGTGATGCGGAGACTGCCTCGCACCCGGGTCGAGGCGTGGCTGCCAATCGTGGTCGCACTGGCCGTCGCTGGCACGCTGCTGGCGCAGGGGATCGCGGGTGTGCAGCGCTGGGTGTCGGTTGGACCACTGCGACTCAACGTGTCGGCGATGATGACGCCGTGGCTGCTCGCGAGCCTGGCTTCGCGCGACGACGGTACGCGCCTCCGAGCGC
>JAEYOT010000092.1 GCA_023411445.1 Pseudomonadota bacterium | reverse complement strand
GCCGAGAAGGATGCCCAATCGCACCGCCGGCGCGCCTGGGAGCTGCTGCGCGACCGGCTGTAGCTACCTCGGCCTCAGCGCTCGTCGAGCTTCTCGAGGCGTCCGTCGATGTGCTTGGCGAACCTGCCCGCTTCACGCCCGTGCACCGGGTCGTCTGCGGGCCAGGGCCAACCGCCGAACTGAGTGCGCTGGTAGTCCGCGAACGCCTGCTGCAGCTCAGCTCGAGAGTTCATCACGAACGGACCGTGCTGCGCGACGGGCTCGCCGATGGGTCGGCCTTGCAGCATGAGCAGCTCGACGGCTTCCGGCCCGGCGCGCAGCGGGATCGGCACGTCCGAGCGCACCACCGCGGCCGAGTGAGTGCTCAGCTCACGATCACCGATGATGACGCTCGAGCCGAGGAAGAAATAGAGCACGCGGATGGCGTCGGGGTGCCGCGTCGGAGGCAGGACCCACTCCGCGCCGGGCTCGAAGCGCAGCGTCCAGATCGCCACGTCCGTGTCGGGTCGAGCTGCCCAAGAGCGAGGCGGTGGTGGGGGAACGGCCTTGTCTCCCAAGCTGCCCGCGACCGTCGTCACCTCGACCTTGCGGCCGCTCTCGTCCGTGAGCACGTGCTTGGGGATCTCGTGAGCCCACAGCATGGAGAAGTGCGGCGGCGCGAGCTTGTCTTGCGCCGGCAGGTTCAGCCAAATCTGAAACAGCTCCACGCGGTTGGGGCCGCTCGGATCCAGCAGCGGGAACATCTCCGAGTGCACGATGCCGCCGCCGGCCGTGAGCCACTGCGCGTCGCCTCGCCCGAAGCGCGCGGCGGCGCCGAGCGAGTCCGAGTGATCGATGTAGCCGCTGCGCGCGAGCGTCACGGTCTCGAAGCCGCGGTGAGGGTGCGACGGGAAGCCAGGCACCACGCGGCCGTGGTACATGCGAAAGCCGTCCTTCACCGTGAAGTCGTTACCCAGGGTGCGGCCGGCGAGCGACGCCTGGGGCCCCAGCTGCTCGTTGCCGGCCGGGTAGGCGTCGTCGTGGTGCACGCAGAACAGGAAGGGATCGACCGTTTGCCAGGGGAACCCCAGCGGCAAGGTTTCGAGGACGACGCTCATGGCGCGGAGTGTACCGCCGAGTCACGCGGCGCGCTCTTCTGGCCTTTGCTCGTAGCGCCTTCGGTCAGGATGCGAGCACCCTGCGCCGTCACCTCCAGCACCTGCACGGTCCGGCCGCCGTAGAACGCGGACAGCCCCACGTCGATGCGGAACAGTCGCTCGCCACAGGCGCCGTTGATGCCGTCCTGCTGGACGGTGTGTCCTACCACCAGGCGTTTCGCTCCCACCTCCGCCAGCACGCGGCCCAAAATCTCGCAGGTAGCCCCCTCCACGGCTCCACCGTACGCGCGGGTCCACACAGGCGAGTCCTCGCTGGCCAAGACGCGAGGGAGGTCGCGCTGGCCGGCCAGGTAGCCGCTAGCCTCGGCGTTGATGCGCGCGATGCCGTAGTCCACGTGCGCCGGCAGCACGCCCGCGTGCGCGAACAAGGTGTCGCCCACCACCGCGATGGTCAGGTGCCGGGCCAGCTTCTGCGCATAGGGGCCGCCGGGCGCGAACGCCGCGGCGCGCCCACGTTCGGCTGCCGGCAACCGCGACGTCACGGACGGCGCCCGGCTCGCGAAGTCGGTGAAGCTCTCGAAGCTCTTGCGCGTCACGTACCGGAAGTCGAAGCTCGGCTGCATCAGCTCGTGGTTGCCGAGCAGCACGTGCAAGGCGCCACCCGCCTTTTGCGCCTCGTGCTCGAGCTTCTCCAACACGTCCAGCACCTCGCGATCTTGATCGCCGCGATCGACCTGATCGCCGGTCTGCACCACCGTGAGGTCCTTGCCGATCCAGGAGTCCTCGCTGTCGATCGCTCCCGCCAGGCGTAGCGCCGCGCGGAGCGCCTTCAGATCGCCGTGCACGTCACCGATGGCGACCAGCCGTGAGCTGGCTTGGAAACGGAAGCTCGTCGTCGCGGGCGCGCTACTGGCGCTGCCTGGCGCGTGAGGCGCCGTCGCGCTGGAGGGAGCCGGCCGTGTCGGCGCTGCCGGCGCCGGTTTCAGCTCCGGCGTGCGATCGCAAGAAACGATGACCGTGAGCGCCAGCGTCAGGCAGGCGGGCGGTTTCCACCAAGTCATGTGTCTCTCATACCAGTGCATTTTTAGAAAGGTCCCAAAATCACATTGGCGCTGTCGACTACTCGCTGGAGTGGTCGGCGGAGGAGGCCAGAGAGGGAGGGGGGACAAAACGTGACCTTGTCGGGCCGCGGGGGCTGCGCTACTCGGAGACCCTGCGATCCATGCGCACCTTCGTCGGTATCGTGTTTTTGGGGTTTTTGACCGCGTGCGGCTCATCCACTGCGAATGGCGGGGAGGTCGCTTCGGCGGCAGATGAGCCGGCCAGCAAAGCGGAGGAGCAGCCGAGCCTGGAGCGCAAGCCGCGCATCCCCCAGCGCTGCGCCAAGGGTCGAAAGAATCGTGACGAATGCCTCCCGCCGCCCGGCTGGGTGCGCCGGCTGTGCGACGACGTCTACCCGGACGTCGCGCTGCACATGTTCAAGCCGGGCACGCCGTGGAAGCGCTTGTACATGATGAAGCGCGCGGAGCCCTTCAACGCCTCCGGCGGCGCATCCCTCTTGGGCGACAAGCTCGAGCGCGGTGAAGAGGTGATCGCGCTCAAGAGACGCAGCGCCGACGAGGGACAAGTCCAGGTCGGCGACAACAACGCGGGCTACGACGTGCTGCGCTGGAACGGTGCTTGCGCCACCATCCACGACGGGGACTACGCGGAGGATCGCCCCAGCCGCATCGTGCAGTCGAAGCTCGAGTGGCGCCGCTTGGGCCTGCCGCTCCGGCAACAGCTGGAGCAGCAGCCCGCCATCGCCGAGGCGTACAACGCGCGCCGGAAGTCGTGTAAGGGCTTCAGCATGGGCACCGTGTCGGGCTCATGCGAAGAAAACGATCGGCTGCTGATGCAGGAGATCGTGCGCTACATCCAGTCCGGTCCGGCGCTGCCGCCCGCCGCGCGGATGCCGTAGCCCAGCAGCGTGGCGCCCTGGCCAGCCCGCTGCCGGGCGTGTCTGTCTTGATAATGAAAATGATTTTCAAGTTCTGGCAATCGTGGCAGCCTGCTGGTCCGGATGCCCCACGCCCGCTCGAGCTCGTGCGCTGAGAGCCGCTGTCAGTGCGGTCGCTTGCTGGCGCGCCTGACCGACGCCGGCATCGAGCTCAAGTG
>JAEYOT010000070.1 GCA_023411445.1 Pseudomonadota bacterium | reverse complement strand
GATCTGTACCTGTTCAGCGTGCGCAACCCCGAGGCCACGCTGCGCGACGCTTCCGAGAGCGTGATGCGCGAGGTGGTGGGCGATCGCACGGTCGACGAGGTGATCACGATCGGCCGGCAAGAGGTGGAGGACGAGGCGCTGCTCAAGCTGCGCGAGCTCACCACCAGCTACGCCATGGGCATTCGCGTCGACCAAGTGCAGCTCAAGAACGTGAACCCGCCGGAGAAGGTGCAGGCCTCCTTCAACGAGGTCAACCAGGCGCAGCAGGAGAAAGAGCGCGCCATCAACGTGGCGACCGGCGAGTACAATAAAGAGATCCCGCGCGCGCGCGGCCGCGCGGCACAGACCATCCGCGCCGCGGAGGGCTACGCCAAGCAGCGCGTCAACCAAGCCGAGGGCGAAGTGGCCGCGTTCAACGCCCTGCTGGCCGAGTACACCAAGGCGCCCGAGGTCACTCGGCGTCGCCTGTACCTGGAGACGATGAGCGAAGTGCTCCCCAAGGTGAAGCATAAGGTGGTGGTGGGTGACGAGGTGAAGGGCCTGTTGCCCATGCTCAACGTGGGCGCGGCCGCTGCTGCGCAGGCGGGTGTCAAATGAGAGGCGTGAAGCTGACGTTCTTGGTGTGGACGATCGGAGCGCTACTGTTCTTCGTCGGCTCCAGCGCGCTGTACACGCTGCAAGAGACGGAGCAGGCCATCATCACGCAGTTCGGTAAGCCCGTGGGAGAGCCGGTGACCGACGCCGGCCTGCACTTCAAGATGCCGTTCACGCAAGAAGTGAACATCATCCACAAGAACATCCTGGAGTGGGACGGCGCGCGCTCGGAGATGCCGACGCGCGACAAGCTGTACATCTCAGTGGACATGTTCGCGCGCTGGCGCATCACCAAGCCGCTGGAGTACTTCCGTCGCCTGCGCGACGAGAAGAGCGCGCAGTCGCGCGTGGAGGACATCCTCGGCAGCGAGACGCGCAACGCCGTCGCCAAGCACGACCTGATCGAGGTGGTCCGCACCACCAAGGATCGCAAGCCGCTGCGCGACGAGAACCTGACCGCCGCCGCCGACGGCTCGAGCACCATCGGCGTGCTTCAAGACATCCACAAGGGTCGCTCGGCGATCGAGGCGGAGATCAGCGCGGCCGCCAAGACCAAGCTGGCAGAGCTGGGCATTGACCTTCTGGACGTGCGCTTCAAGCGCATCAACTATAACCCCAGCGTGGTGGAGAAGATCTACGAGCGCATGATCAGCGAGCGCCAGCAGATCGCCTCACGCTTCCGCTCCGAGGGCGAGGGTGAAGCCGCCAAGATCATGGGCGATCGCGAGCGCGATCTCAGCGTGATCGAGTCCGAAGCGTACAAGACGGTGCAGCAAATCCGCGGCGAAGCGGACGCCAAAGCCACCAGCATCTACGCGGCAGCGTACTCCACCACGGCTGAAGCGCGCAGCCTGTACGCTTTCGTCAAGACGATGGAGACGTACAAGAAGACGCTGTCGGAGAACGACACGCTGGTGCTCTCCACGGGCAGCGAGCTGTTCCGCTTCCTCAGCGACTCCGGCGACAAGCGCTGATAGAGCGAAGCTCGGAGCGGCGCTAGGGCGCTCCGAGCTTCGATAGGTCCGGGGCTCGGCCCTACTTCGAGGCGAACAACATCGCCTCTTGCAGCAACGTGGCTCCGTCCGCAGCCAAGGTTCCCATGGCCGCGTCGGTCGCGAAAGCGCCCACGCGGTATCCAGGTGCCTGGTACGTGCTCGGTACCAGCACGCCGCCCGGGTGGTAGGCGAACAAGCCAATCCGGCTGCTCGACGAGTTCAGCGTGCCCTCCTGAGAGGCGCTCGAAGAGGGCACGCCCCACGTCTGCAGGACGGTAGACGTCGTGGTCGTCATGTAGCCCAGCCGGCCGAACTTGCTCGTGATGAGCCCTGGCTGGAGGATGATCCCAGAGTCGTTGTTGACGCCATAGTGCGTGCCATTCGTCGTTCCGGTCAGGCGCATGTCGTCGAACAGCGCGGACTCCAGGACCATGACGCCGGTGAAGACGTCACGGAACTTGGTGTTGACGTCCGTGGAGGTCACGCTCTCCGAGATGACGACCAGCGCCTTGTTGTTCGCCGAGCTGCTGGTGGTGCTGGTGGAGAGCTCGACCGTGACGGCGTAGCCGAGGTTCTCCAGCAGGAACTTCAGCACGTTGTCACCCGACGACAATGTCAGGTTGCCTACGACTAGCAGCGCCGGGGCGCGCTCGACCGCGCCGATGTCGCAAGGGCGCGACCAGCGTCGAATCCCTCGCTGGTCGGGGTACGAGCAAGGGTTCGAAGAGGCAGGCAACTGGTTGAGGAGTGGACTGCTCGTCGTGGGCATGTAGGTGCGCCCTACTCCGCCGTACCACAGCGGATCGCCACCGGAGTTGTTGAGCCCCGCGCTCTGGGGTGAAACGTTGGGCAATGCACCTCCGAGCGTGGTCACGCTGCAGGCCGTCGAGGACGATTCGCCCAAGAGGTTGCCGCCGCCGCTGGAGGGCGAGCCGATGCAGTTGGGCTTGGTTTGGCCGGAGCTGGCGGTGTTGTGGGCGATGACGCTGCCGCTGATCTCCATGTAGCCGGGCGCCACGTTCTGCACGGCCGAGCACATCGTCGCAGAGCTGTTGCAAGAGACGAAGCCGTCGAGATCGGTTCGGTTGTAGGCGATCGTGCTCGACGAGATGTAAGCAGTGCCGGCGTTCAAAATCGCGCCGCCGTAGACCGTGCTCTCGTTCCGACCGATGGTGGAGCTGGTGACGTACAGCGTCGCACCGGTCTGGTTGTAGATCGCCCCTCCGCGCTCTGCCGAGTTGCGGACGAACGTGGAGTAGTCCACGAACGCAGTCCCGCTGTTCTGCAGCGCGGCTCCGGTCGTACCGTCACACTCCGAGATCTCCGAATCCGAAATGATGACCGTGCCGAAGTTCTGGATGCAGCTCCCAGAGCTGAAGAAGTTACCGTTGTTCTTCGAGAGCTTGGAGAACGATAGGGTGGCGTAGGCGTGGCTGCCCACGTTCAGCACCCGGCTGCGGAACTTGGTGAAGTGCACCCCCGTTGCGTAGAGGTTGCCGCCCGCAGCGTTCACGTTGAAGACGCCGGGGCTGGTGAACCCGCTCTCGGACGGATCCGGCTGGATGGTGGTCTGCTTGTAGCCTCTGCCCTCGATGTGAATGTAGCTGGTAATGGCGACCGGACTGAGCGTGGCGGGCTTCATGTAGTAGGTGCCCGCGCCGAGGACGATCGTGTTCCCGCCGGACGAGGCGACGCACGTGTCGATGGTCGTTGACAGGTTGCTCGCGACGATCGCTTCGCGCAAACTGCAGAAGCCGTCGACGGCAGGATTGTCCTGCGTCGTCGTCACGTAGATCGTGTTGGCCGCTGCTGGCGCCGCGAACGCGAAGCAAACCAAACCCACACCCACTCTCGAAACTATTGATGACATTCTCATCCTCCCGCGCGCTGGCATAGGGCCAGCGTTGGGCGGGAAGCTACTCACCTCCATCACCTCACTCCACCAACGTTCGGCGTGGCGACGCGATGGCGAGCTCAGCGTTCGCGAGGCAACTCGCCTCACCCACGTGCCTGCCGTGACAGGATCGCTACGTCGCCCGCGTTGCAGCGCGGGGGGAGGAGCAGCGAGCGTCAACTCGCAGGACAGCGCGCGCAAAACGGAAGGGTGACAAGCTCGACGGCATGGGCCGGTCCGCCACTCAGCGCTGCGCCACCTGCTCTCGCTTCTTGTCGGAAGCACCCAGCGCTTGCAGCGCAGCGGGCAAGCGCGAGACCACTGCGTGCGCCGCAGCGTCGATGGCCTCGCGGCGCTCGCTGCTCGGCGTCGTCACGTTGCCGCGCACGCTCGCGACCAGGACGCCTTGCGCGTCCATGAGCGCGAGATCCACCACGCACACGAGCTTGACCTGCTTCGACGGACTCTCCACGTAGCGCCGGAGCTGCACCAATGAAGGAGAGAGCTGGTAAGGCTTCAAGCTGTCGTCCAGCTTGGCGTGCGCGAGGTGCCGCTCCAGCGACCGGCTCAGCGCTGCGCGCGTCTCCGCGTCCGTGCCGGGAGGAGCGTGAACGGTGCCTACGCGCGCTCGCGCTTGAGCGGAGACGTCCGGTGCTACCGCGCAGGCAGCGGCGACTAGCAGAGTCCACAAGCAAGCTCGAACGGTCATGGTTGAGCACTAAGCAAGCGACGGGCCAGCCTTCGACCAAGGCCGCTCGGCACTTGCGCGACGCCGGACGAGGCAAAAGCGTCACGCCGACCGAAGTTCCCCGAGCAACGCATCAGGCGGCGCGACTAGCCAGCACTTGCCGCGCCGCGTGCTCGCCGCTGCCGAGGGCGCCAGCGACCGTGCCGGGGTGCTGCGCGTCGACAGCCTCACCCGCGAAGAATAGCGTCCCGTCGCAGGGCTCTGCCAAACGCCGCGCCGCGTCGCCCGCTCCGGCTCGCGCAAAGCTGTAAGCCCCTCGAAAGAGCTCGTCCTGCTGGAAGTCGTGACAGTGTGCTTCGAGCAGGGCGACTCGACAGGCGCTCGGTGTGCTCCCGATCGCCGCCGCGAGCGACGCCAGCGCCTGCGACACCTGCTCAGCGCTGGTGAGCCGCGACAGCTGCTCGGCCTTGGGCCCACCTGCCCACGCCGTGACCTGCTGCTGGCCGGCGCGGGTCTCACGCCACAGCGTCTCGAACGCCGCTCCGGGCACGTGGGCGAAGGTCACTTCTTGCCCAGCGACCGTCGGGAGCCACGGCAGCTGCGACAGGCGCAGCACGACGCGCAGCGCGGAGCCCATGCCGAGCCGCGGCAGGACGTCGAACGACGGGGGCGCTGGCTCGATGGCGATGCCGTCCTCGTGGGGAGCGCGCAGCACCCCGAGCGACACCGTGATGATGCAGCAGCGCGCCTCCAGCTGCTGGGCTCCGTCACGCCCGTGCAGCGTGAGCTCCACGCGGCCGGGCCGCCAGCGCACGCGGCGCACGCGCTTGCCCAGCTCCACCTGGCAGGGGCCGCGAGAGAGCCCGTGCTCGAGCTGAGCCAGCACGCCATCGTAGCCGTCAGCGGTGCGGTACTGCTCGGAGCTGGCGGCCGCCTGCGCGTCGAGCGCGACGGCGCGCGCGCTCGCTTCGCGAAGCGGCGCCGCGTGAAACCCCTCCACGAGCGAGCGCACCAGCTCCTGGTCGGCGGCTGCTGGCCGTGAGCGCGCGAGGAAGTCGGCG
>JAEYOT010000885.1 GCA_023411445.1 Pseudomonadota bacterium | reverse complement strand
ACGTTGGTCCAACCGCGGCGACGGAGCTCTCCATCTGGCTCCCACACGACCTCGCCGCTGATGCTGGAGCCGAGCCCCGGTGTCCCGCCTCCGGGCGGCAGCTCGCCCAGATCGCCGCAGTGCGGCGAGAGCACCGGCAAGAGGTACGCGGTAACGTGATCGACCGGCACGTCGAAGAAAGTAACCGGTTGCATGCACTCTTTGACCAGCGTCACCGTGACCTTGGGGCCCAGCTCGCCGCTGAACGTGACCACGCCGTTGCGGTCCGTCTGCTTGACCTGGCCGGTCTCTGCGTCCGTGCCGAGCAGCACCGTAACGCCCGGGATGGCCTGGCTCTCGTAGTCGTCGAACGCGAGCACCGTGAGCTGCGTGGAGAGCGGCTGCCCCGACAAGCCGCCGCGGAAGCCGTTATCGCTGTTGCCGTACAAGAAGCCGTCCAGCACGTCTTCCCGCGCCTTGCCTTGGATCACGCTGATCACCTTGGCGCCCGCTTCGCTGGGCGGCGTGGTGCAGGTGAGCTCGGTCGGCGAGAGCAGGCTCACGCCTTCGCAAGGCTGGCGGTCGATCTCGACCTCCATGTCCTCGTCCCAGTCCGTGTCGTCACCCTTGAGCGTGATCACGGTTCCGCCCGAGGTGGGGCCGCTGCTGGGCGTCGCGTAGAAGCGGTCGTACGTGTAGCCGCCGCTCAGCGTCGCGCGGGTTGACTTCGCATCCCCGTTCTGCACCGTGATGTCCACGGCTCCGGCGCTGCCTGGCGGCGTCACCACCTGAATGCGCTGCGGGTCCACCGGCGTCACGTCCGCGCGCGGCACCTCCACGTCACCGAACCAGACGCGCGCGTTGCTGTCGAAGCCGTTGCCGCGCAGCATGACCAACGTACCCCCCGCGAAGGGGCCGTGCGGCGGATCCACGCCCAGGACGGCGTGGGGCGCGATGTCCAGCGCGTCCGGCTGCACGTCGGGAACGGAGCCGTCGAGCTCGATCGGCGCGGGGCCACCGGCGTCGTCGTCCGTTTGGCGCACGAACGGCTTGTCGCGCCGGGCCAAACAGCTGGCAACGAACACTCCGCTGAAGAGTCCAATCCAGGCGAGCGCGCGGATTCGTCGCATCCAGGCCAAGGCTACGGGCGCCAACCCGAACCCGCAAACCAGTTTCGCTCAGCTTGCCAAAATCGCGCCGTCGTGGCCGCCGTTGACGTCGTACGCGGTCAGCCCCAGCGCGGCGAGCAGCTCCAGCGCCACGCGCTTGCGCGGACTGCCTTCGGAGCCAGGGCCCACGCACGCCGGGCAGCCCCCGGGGCAGGAGCAAGAGCGGATCAACCGACCCGCGGCCCAGCACAGCTCCCGGCCCCGCTCGAAGATGCGTTCGGCCAAGCCGACGCCGCCGGGCAGCGCGTCGAACAAGAACACCGTCGGGTCGAATTGGCCGGTACGGCCGGCGTGGGGATCGCGGCCGGGGGCCACTGCGGGCGCCTCGCCGTCGCCCTCTTGCCCGCCATCGCCCAGTGTTTGGCCGATATCCCGAGGGTCACACATCAAAAACAGGGTGGAGACGGTCTCGAGCGCCGCGCCCAGGCCGCGCAGGCCGTCGATCAGCGTGGCGCGCGGGCGCGGCAGCGCGGCCAGCACGGCCTCTGGTACCGTGAGCCAGAAGCTCGTCGTGTGCATTTGCAGCTCCGGCAGGTGCACGTCGCCATAGCCGGCGTTCTCGTGGGTGAAGAACTTGATCTTCTTATAGCCGGTCACCTTCTCGATCACCTTCACGTCACCGAAGCCGGCGCGAGCGCGGCCGAGCAGGTTGGCGTCGCGCGGCTCGATCACGCTGACCGTGCGGTAGGTGAGGGCGGTGGTGAAATAGTCCGGCTCTACCTTACGCACGAAAGCCTTGTGGTTCTCGTAGTCCAGCCGCTCCACCTGGTACTGCTCGGCATCGTGCTGGTAGATGGCCTGCTCGTGCAGCATGGTGTGGGTGGCGCGGAAATCCAGCTCGGCGATCGACTTGCCGGTGCCCACGTCGATGATCACGAAGTTGTCCCAGCCGATGTTGCGCAGTGAGACGGCGCTGGCTGGATAGGCTTCCCCGGCCCAGTGGTAGCGGCTGCCGGCTTGGTGCACCAAGCCGTGACCGCGCAGGTACTCCAGCGCGTCGCGCGTGGCCTCGGCGTCCAGCGTCAGGTAGCTCTCACCGCGGGCAGGAGCCGGATCTGCCGGGCGCTCGCCGCGCGGCGCTAGCTCGAAGGGAGCCTCAAAGGTGGCGCACTTGAGGTGCTGGATCAGGATCTCCACGTTGCCGGGATCGATGCGCGCCTCCTCGGCGCCTGCTTCGAACAGGTACGCTGGCTCGCGCGCGAGGTACTGATCCAGCGCGTCGCTGCCGCAGACCAAGACCGCGATGCTGGTCTCACCGCGGCGACCCGCGCGGCCGAAGCGCTGCCAAGTGCCCGCCACGGAGCCGGGGTAGCCGGCGCAGACGACGGCCGAGAGATCGCCGATGTCGATCCCGAGCTCGAGCGCATTGGTAGCGACGACGCACAAAATGCGCCCATCGCGCAGGCCCTGCTCGATGCGGCGTCGCGTCTCCGGCAGGTAGCCGCCGCGGTAGGCCATCACGGCGTCCGTGCCCGCCACGTCACCCACCTTGGCGCGCAGGTACTTGAGCATCACCTCGACCGAGTTGCGCGAGGGGCCGAACACGATCGTGGGC
>JAEYOT010000875.1 GCA_023411445.1 Pseudomonadota bacterium | reverse complement strand
CCGCCCGCGGCCGGCTCCGCTGCGCCTACCGCGGTGGCACCCCCAAAAGCCATGCGCCTCTTCTCCGAGGACGTTGAGTTTCTCTCTCAGCACGGCCCTATCAAGGTGCTGGAGTCGCCGAGCGGCGGTCGCATCGCCGTGTCCGGCAAGTACCAGGCGCGCGTGATGACCAGCGCCGTGGCAGCCACAGGCGAGAGCTTGGGCTTCGTGAACCGAGGCTTCATCGAACAAGGGCAGACCGGCACCGCGTTCGACAACTACGGCGGCGAGGATCGCTTCTGGCTTGGACCCGAGGGCGGGCAATACGCGCTCTACTTCGCGCCGGGCCAGCCGTTCGAGTTTGCGAATTGGCAAACTCCGGCGGCCTTTCAAGAAGGCGAATGGCTCATGCAGCCGGGCGCCACCGCTACCTCCGTCACTTTCTCCCGCGTTTTCTCGCTCAGGAACTACGCGGGTACGCAGCTGGACGTCGCCGTGGACCGGAAGCTCACGGTGCTGGGGACCGAGCAGGCAGAGTCCACCCTGGAGCTGACGTTGCCTCCAGACGTGAAGTGGGTCGGCTTCTCGAGCGAGAACACGCTCAAAAACCGCGGCCAGCAAGCGTGGACGGAGCAGGCTGGGCTGCCCAGCATCTGGATTTTGGGCATGTTCATGCCCGCGCCCGGCACGCAAGTGATTGCACCCTTCGAGCGCAACGGCCAAGGCGAGGTCGTCAATGATCGCTACTTTGGCAAGGTGCCGGCCCACCGCCTGCTCATCAACCAGCAGAAGGGCTTCGTGCTCTTCAAGTGCGACGGCCAGCTGCGCAGCAAGATCGGGCTCGGACCCACGCGCGCCAAAGCCGTGCTTGGCAGCTACAGCGCGCCAGGCCAGCTGCTAACGGTGGTCCGCTACACGCGGCCCTCAGGCGCTACCAAGTACGTCAACAACCTGTGGGAGCTCTCGAAGGAGCCCTACGCGGGTGACGTGAGCAACGCTTACAACGACGGCCCCGTCGAGCCAGGCAAGCCGTCACTCGGAGGCTTCTACGAGCTGGAGAGCAGCTCGCCTGCGGCAGCGCTCGCCCCCGGCAAGTCGCTCACTCACGTGCACGAGACCTACCATTTTACTGGTCCACGTGAGCAGCTGGAGGAGCTTGCGCAGAAGCTGCTTGGCGTGAGCCTCGCGGACGTGGAAGGCGCAAAGCTCTGAAAGTCTGTTACCCTGCGCGCGATGCAAGGACGCGCGTGCGCTGTGTGGGCAACTTGGCTTTGGATCTCGAGCTCTGCGTCTGCGGTGCTGGCCCAACCCGAGGACGTAGCCGCACCCACTCAGGAGGCGCCCCCCCCAGCTCCCGTCGACGAGCCCGCGCCGTCGCCAGTCGCGCCATCGCCTGAAGCTCCTCCGCCCGAAGCACCCACGCCCGAAGCGCCCACACCCGAAGCGCCCGCCGTACCGCCGGGTCCGCCGAGCGCCTCTTTCCCCACTCCCGCGGAGCCCGCGCCCGCGCCCGCGCCCGCTTCCCCTCCCGCCGCTCCCGCTCCCCCTCCGGCTCCGGCCTCGGAACGCGAGCCAGCTCGCCCGCGCGCGCACAGCGAGGGCTTGTTTCAGCAGCCCCCGCACAGCGAAGTGCGGCACCACGTGGACAGCGACGACGATGACGTCGATCAGTTCAAGATCGGACCGGTGGTAGGCGCTGGCGTACCGAGCCTGCTCAGTGTCGGCGGCACCATCAAGGTGACGCGCTTCCTCGGCGCGGGCGTCACGCTCGGGCTGATCCCCGAGGTACAGCTCAGCTACTACGGTGACGCCACGCTCTCTTACAAGCACCTGGACTTCTACGGTCGCATCTACCCGTTCGGTGGCGGCTTCTTCCTGGGTGCCGGCGCCGGCTACGCCACCGTCGAGGGCACGCTGACGAAGACATTCCAGCTGGACAGCGTGGGCGTACCTGGCCTGTCCGGCGCGGTGAGCTACGAAAGCCGCGGCTCCGTGCGCACGCTGATGCTGACCGCGCTGCTCGGCTACTTCTACACATTCGACATCGGCCTCAGCTTGGGGGTGGACGCCGGTGCGCAGATCCCGATCGCGCCGAGCGAGATCACATTCACGAGCGACGTGACCGGCAACCTGCCGGCCGGCGCCCGCGACGAGGTGAAGAAGCGCTACCTCGATCCCAACGACCGCGAAGTGCGCGACACGCTCGAGAAGATCGGGCGCACCACCATCCCGACCCTGAATTTCCGTATCGGCTGGATCCTGTGAGCGGATCGCCCAAACGGGGAACCTGGTGGGGCTTTCAGCAGCAGGCAACGACCCGACATAGGTGGTAGAGTCGCGGGCGGTGTCTGGGTCGCTGCGTCTTCGCTACGGGTTCCGCACGCTCTATTTGAGCCCGGGGACCATCACGGTGGGACGACGCGCCACCAGCGACATCTTCATCGATGACGCCCGCGCGTCGCGAGACCACGCGCGGCTGATCATCGGCGCTTCCAGCGCGGCGATTCAGGACTGCGGCAGCGCCAACGGCGTCTTGGTCAACGGCCAGCGCATCGAGGGCCTGCAGCGGCTCCAAGCCAACGACTTGATCCAGATCGCCGGGCAGACGCTGGAGGTGCTGGGCTTCGGAGCGCCGCCCGTCGCCAGCAGCGAAGAGCCGGAGACCACCGTGGTCGGCTACGTGGACGCCCCAGCGAGCTTCAAGGATACCGAGCCATCGACGCGCACTGGCGTCACCTTGCCGCCGAAGCCGCAGAAGTGAGCTGCGGCGGGCTTAAATAAGAGACAGCGCGTGGCTTGCTAGCTTCTACTACGGGTGATAGTAGAAAGCGCGTGACGTTTCGCCTGCGCTCCGGCAAGCAAGGCTTGAAGCTCCGGCTCTACGAGCTGGAAGCGGAGATCATGGAGCTGGTGTGGGCGCGCCGGTTAGACGGCTTTGCGGTGGCGGACGTGCAGCAGCTGCTCTCGCGCAAACGCGAGCTGGCCTACACGACCGTGATGACCACGCTCGCGCGCCTGCACGAGAAGGGCCTCCTCGCCCGTAAACGCGACGGCAAGCGCTACCTGTACGCGCCGAAGATCTCCCGGCAAGAGTTCTTGGAGTCCACCGCGCGCGAGGTGCTCGATAGGTCGATCGACGAGCCCACGGCGTTCGCGCTGCTCGCCGAGAAGGTGTGCGACGCAACAGCCTCCGAGCTGGACGAGCTCGAGAGCTTGATCCAGCGACGCAGGCAGGAGCTGGAGGGCTGATGGGGCTGCTCTTTCCGGTGCTGAGCGTGAGCCTGCTCTGGCTGGTGCTGCTACCAGCGGCGGCGCTAGGCGCGGCGGCGGCGCTCGCAGGGCTGACACGCCTGGGCGGGGCGCGCTTCGGGCGCTGGCTAACGCTACGCTACTTGCTGCTGGTGCTGCCCACGCTGTTGCCCCTGGCTTGGGCCTTTTCGGCGGCGCTGCACTTAGCCGAGCCAGGACGCTCGGTGCTGGCTTGCCTGCTGGCGCATGACCTCGCGGAGCTGTGCCTGGAGCCGCTGCTCTTGCTGCTCCTGCTCAGCGCGGCAGTGGGCACCCGCGCGCTGCCGCTGCTGCGCGCGCTGCGACGACAGCACGGCGCTGCGGCGCGCCCGGCCCTCGAACGCGTGGAGGCACTCGTGCGTCACGAGCCCAGCCTGAAGGAGTTAGTTGGGCGCGTGCGGGTCGCGCGGGCGCCGCTGGGCGGCGTGGTAGCGCTCGGTCTGGTGCGGCCGCGCGTCGTGCTCGGCGCTGATTTCGTCGAGCGGTGTGACGACGAAGCACTGGTCGGCGCGCTCGCGCACGAGCTCGAGCACGTGCGTGGGCTGGATCCGCTGCGCTACCTGTTGCTCGCGCTGTGTCTGCGCGTCAATCCGGCGGGAGAGTGGCTGCTCGGCAGGCACGCCGCCGCCTGGATCTTCGCGCGCGAGGTGCAGTGCGACCGCGCGGCCGTGCTGGGCGGCGCCCCGGCGTTCGGCGTGGCGCGCGCGTTGCTCCAAGCCTCCCGCCCAGCGAGCCCCGCCTTGGCGCACATCCAAGGCGCTCCCACCAAGCTCCGACTGCGCGTCGAGCTTTTGCTCTCCTACGCCGAGCGGCGGCCAGTGGATGACGTGACGCGCGGCCCCGCTGCGCTGCTGGCCGGTGCGCTGCTCTTGGCGCTAGCGCTGGCGCTGCCGCACCGGGCTGGCAGCTCAGCGCTGGATGGCTTTCACACGCGCGTGGAGACGCTCGCCGCGCGCGCCCTGCATTGAAGGACACAGCTAGGCTCATGCTAAAAACCGCGCTCACGCCGTCCTCGCTGCGCCGCGCCCTCCGCGTCGCGCTCCTGGCTACGCTCTTCGCGACCGGCCCGGCGCGCGCGGAGCCAGTGGAGCTGACGCGCGGCGCGCTGGTGGAGCTGTTGCAGCAGGCGCCGCGCGCGCGGGTTGCGGAGGCCGAGGCTCAGCGCGCTAGAGCGAGCGCTGAAGCTGCGGGCGCGCTGTCGCTGGAGAACCCGACGCTGTCGGCGCTCGGCGGTCTGCGCT
>JAEYOT010000869.1 GCA_023411445.1 Pseudomonadota bacterium | reverse complement strand
TAAAGTTCCAGCGCGGTGGCTGCCTGGTACTTCGCTGAGCCGCAGGCGGACCTATTCGCCACCTCACAGAATCCGGGAACCCGCTGACATGCAGTCGAAAAGGAACTTTCGCGCAGCGCTGCCGTGGCTTCTAACCGTAGGGACCCTGGGCTGTTCCGGCAGCGGTGAAGACGACGGCAATCGACTCGGGCCCACGTCGATGAGCACGGCTGGCATGGCTGGGAGCGGCTCCGGTGGCAGCGGCGGAGCGGGCGGCGGCAGCGCCGGGACCGGCGTGATGATGCCGACCCTGCCAGTGTGGACCGGCAACGTGGGCAGCTGGTGCGGACCCAAGGATGACGCCACGATCTGGCTCGTAGCGCGGCCACAGCCCAGCGCTTGCGAGGCGTCGAGCAGCAAGGTGTACCCGGAGGCCACGGAGCCCGCCGATACGAGCGAGGGGCTCACGTTGCAGCTAGACGCCGCGCAGCTCACCACGCTGCCCGCCACGCTCAACGTGATGGGTCGCTATTGCGGCGCCGCCGCGAGCGCGTGCTCGGACGTGCCTGTCACGCTCGAGGTGGAGAGCTACTCGCAGGGTCAGGGCGCCAAGGGCACGTGGTCGTTCACGCCGCCCGGCATGGCAGAGCTGAAGGGGCGACTCGAAGCTAGCTGGTGCAGCTGGGACGACTTCTTGCCAGCTCATCCGGAAGGCGAGCGGCTGGCGCGCGACATCAAGATCCGCGAGGTGGCAGTCTATCAAGGGGTCAAGATCCCGATCGTTCGCGAGATGGCGGCCGTGATGGAGCGCAACGCCGATCTAGTGCAGCAGCGCGAGGCGCTCTTGCGCGTGTTCGTCGAGCCAGGACCGAGCTTCCAGAGTCGAGAGCTATCCGCGCGCGTCACCTTGCAGGACGGCACGGAGGAGCCGCGCCGGTTCGAGCAAACCGTCCTGGTGAGCGGCGCGTCGACCGAGACGGACGGCAAGTCCACCTTCAACCTGGCGCTTCCCAAGGATGCCTTCAAAGAAGGCACGCAATACTCGGTCGAGCTACGCGAGACGACAAAGTGCACGCCGCTCATGGGCACGCCCAGCGGCGCGCGCTTTCCGGAGCAAGGGCTCGCACCTGTCGGCGCGCGGCTGACCGGCGCCGTGAAGGTCATGCTGGTGCCGGTGCGCTACGAGGCGGACGGCTCGGGTCGCCTGCCGGACACCTCCGAGCAGCAGCTGATGCAGATGAAGGATCGGCTGTACGCGATGTATCCGACCTCGGAGGTGGTGCTCACGCTGCACGAGCCGGTCAGCACCAACGTGACCGATCTGTCGCAGATGCTCGACCAAATGCGCGCCCTGCGCGACTCGGAAGATCCACCGAGCGACCTCTCTTACTACGGCCTGGTACGCCACGCGGAGACATTCCGCGAATACTGCCGCAATAGCTGTACCACGGGCATCGCCGGCTTCGGCAGCCAGAACGGGACCGCCACCGCCGGCATGGGCATCGGCTACATCGACGTCGCCGCTGGCACCTTCGTGCATGAGCTCGGCCACATCTACCGCCGGCCTCACGCGCCGTGTGGCGGCCCCGCCAGCCCCGATGCGCAGTACCCCTATCCGGAAGCGGGGCTCGGCAGCTGGGGCTACGACATCCTCACTCGCGCCCTGTTCGATCCCGCCAAGCACAAGGACTTCATGAGCTACTGCTCACCGGACTGGATCAGCGACTACAACTACCAGCTGCTCTTGGAGCGCATGGTCGTGATGGCTCAGCGCGCCAAAATGTTCCGAGTGCCTCCGCCTGGCCCACGCCGCGTGTACCGCACCGTGCTCGTCGACGCGCACGGCTCAGCGCGTTGGGGCCTCGATCTGAAGCCGCGCTTCGAGCCGCCCGGCGATCCCATCACGGTAGAGGTGCTGGACGCCGCCGGTACGGTCATCACCCAAGCACAAGCGCACCACGAGACCGTCGCCGATGGTGAGCAGGCCTACTTCGTCCCTGCCGCCTCCGCCGGCTGGCACGCCGTGCGGGTGCCGGGCAGTGCGCCGCTCACCTATGCGGGCAAGCCCCAGCACCGACCCTTCACGCGCTAAGCGGCCCCAGGTAGCGGTCGTACTCGGGGATGGGTGGCGTGGCTTGAGCCAGTGCCTCCAGCTCTTGCACCATCGGCAGCGCAAACAAAGCCTCAGAGTAAGCCTTGGCGTAGTCCGGGAGCTTTACGCCGTAGGTGCGGAAGCGCCCGGCGACTGGGAAGAACATGCAGTCCGCGATGCTGAAGCGCCCGAGCAGGAACGGCCCGCCGGAGCTCTCCAGCGAGGCCCGCCAGATGTCGAGGATGCGGGCGATATCCGCCGCGATCGCCGGGCTCTCGGGCGTGTGCTCCGTCCTCCCCCTCAAGTTCATGGTCATGGCGTCACGCACCGCCGCAAAGCCGCTATGCATCTCGCACGAAATGGCGCGTCCGCGAGCGCGAAGCTTGGCGTCTTCCGGCCAGAGCCGAGCATCCGGAGCAAGCTCTGCCACGTACTCGCAGATGGCCAGCGACTCGTGCACGCTGAGCGAGCCATCCACCAAAATGGGCACGTAGCCGGCGCCGGAGAAGGCGAGGATGCGCTCCTTCCAGTCCGGCGCTGTCTTGAGGCCGATGTCGTGCGTCTTGAACGGCAGCCCGGCGTGCTTGAGCGCGAGCCACGGACGCATACTCCAAGACGAGTAGTTGAGGTTACCGCAGACGAGACGAAGCATGGGCGGCAGAGCCTACCACGACGTCAGCAGCCGCCGGAGTCAGACCGTGGCGCCAGGCGGCTAGCGCGCGACGGGCAGACGACGACTGCGAAACTCGATCGGCTGGCGCTGGCGATCCACCACGCTGCCCGTGCCCTCGTCCGCCGTGAGCGGCTCGGCGCGGGGCGGCTCCTGATCCCACGCCGCGAAGTCAGCCGGTAGCGCGCCGGGCAGGGCGGGCTGCTCCGTCCGTTCCAGCAGCTGAAAGTCGTGCCGCCCGACGAGCGACAACGGCATGCCTCGTTCGGGACCGCGCTCGGCAAACCAGGCACGGGCGCGCTGCACGTTGCTGATCAACACCTGGTGCTGCGGATCGGTCTTGGCAGCGGTCATGAAGTGCTGCTGCATCCCGGCGATGTCTCCGCGGGCGTGGGCCACGCAGGCGAGGTAGTTGTAGGCCAAGCCGGGCGTGGGATGGCCCAGATCTAGCGCCTTCTGCGCGTGCTCGGCGCACTCCGCCAGCCCTCCGTCGTTCCACAAGGCACCGGCCAGATCCAGGTGGGCGGGCGCGTGATCGCCCAAGCGCGAAAGGATACCGCGGCAATCCTCCGTCGATTCGCGGTAGCCCTCTTGCAGGCCCTTGTTCTGCGCAAACCAAGCGTTGAGCAGCTCCGTCGTCTCCTCCGACGCGTCGAACGGTACCTTCAGCTCCTGAAAGTCCTCCGTGAAGTAGCGCTCGCGATCGAGCCAGCCGGCGCGCTCCGCGTCCTGAAAGTCGTGCGTGCCGGGGAACACCGACAGACAGGAGAAGATGTACTGATGCGGCTTGGCGCGCGCCAAGAAATCCAGCGTCTCCCGGAAGGTTTGCGCGGTCTCCCCGCGGTTACCGAGCATCATGTAGAAGCGCACGTGGACGCCGTACTTCTTCGCCATCTCGGCGGCGGCGATGATCTCGTCCACGGTGATCTTCTTGTCGATGTTCTTGAGGATGCTGGGCGAGCCTGTCTCCACGCCCAGGCTGAGCCGCTGGCAGCCTGCCAGCCGCATTTCTCGCAGTAGCTCCTCGCTGAGCACGTCCACGCGCGTGTCGCAGCTCCACAAGAACTTCAGCTTGCGCTCGCGGATGCCGCGGCACAGCTCGAGCACGCGCTTCTTGTTGGTGGTGAAGGTGTCATCCTTGATCTGCAGCATCTTCACCCGCGCGCGCGAGACGGCGTGCTCCAGCGCGTCCAGGACGTAGGGCACGGATTGACCGCGGAAGCCGCGGCCCCAGCTGCTCTCGGCGCCGCAGAAGGTGCAGGCCCAGGGGCAGCCGCGCGACGTCATGAAGATGTGGGTGTCGAAGTACTGGTGCGGCGACGCCAGCGAGTCCAAGTCCCGAATCGAATCCCGCCCGGCGGCTTGCACGATGTCCGAGCCTTCGCGGTACCAGGTGCCGGCGATGCCCTTGGGCGAGCCTCCCGCCTGCAGGCGCTCCACCAGCTCCATGAAGCTGGCTTCGCTCTCGCCGACGCAGAGCGTGTCGATCTCCGGGTAGTGGTGCATCACCTCGCGCGGCAAGGGCGTGGCGTGCGGCCCGCCCACGACGATGTGGGCCCGCGGATGGTGGCGGCGAAGCTCCTTGACCGTGAGCCCCCCTCCGCGACGATTCGCGGTCCAGCACGACAGCGCAAACACGTCCGCGTCCAGCACCGCCAGCACCTCTTCGACTCGGCTCCAGGCGAAGGCGGAGAGGTTGAAGACCTTGACCTGATGACCGGCTCGCAGCGCCTGCGCGCCCAAGCTGAGCAGCCCGTACGGCGTCTGGAAGAAGTCCGCGTCCAGATCGCCCTCGCGGTAGTCCGAGGGCGGACCACCCTGGACCGAGGGTAAGGCGACCTCGCCCGGTGTCGGGATCTTCCAGGGCGGGGGGTAGAGCAGCGCGATCCGCATCCGGACGGCACTTTCGCACCGCCCGGATTCGGAGGCAAACCGCGCGCGCTACTGCACGACCGTGCGGCGCCTGCAGGTGGCCGTGCAGGTCAAGCTGCCGGTCGGGCCGTCGTCGCACTGCTCCGAGCCGTTCTTCACGCCGTCGCCGCAGCGGGACGCGAAGGTGCAGTCCTCGTTGCAGGTGCCGTACTCGCCGGTGTTCTTGCCCATGCCCAGGTCGCACTGCTCGGGCCCGTTGCGCACGCCGTCGCCGCAGTACGGTGCCGGCTGGCAATCGTAGCTGCAGCCGCCCATCTCCGGCAGGTACGAGACGTTGTCAACGCCGTCGTCGCAGGCTTCGTCGCCCTGGATCTGACCGTCGCCGCAGTAGGGG
>JAEYOT010000775.1 GCA_023411445.1 Pseudomonadota bacterium | reverse complement strand
CACCACCTTGGTGTTCAAGTTCTTTCCCATCCCGGCCCGCTACCAGCGCGCCGCCGACAAGGCGCTTCACTACCACCCCTCGCACCCGGAGGGCCTGTGATCCTTCCCGTCAGATCCAGCCCGTTGAGGCGCGCCCCGCTGTCTCGCGCGAGCGGTTGTGCCTCACCAGTCTGCCGAAACTTGCCGAAAACACGGCCCCAAGCGGCTCGGCACGCACCTTGCTGAGCTACCTCGCGTGATTCGAACCGGAGGCAACATGATTCGATCAATGACGGCTACGGCGTGTATGGCTCTTTCTCTGGCTCTTGCGACTGGCTGCGACAGGGCAGCCGATGAGCAGCGCAGAGCAGACGAGGCCCGCGCCGAAGCGGACAACAAGGTGATCGACGCCAACCGTGAAGCCAGCGAAAAGGTCAACGCGGCTCGCGCCGAAGAAGACAGGAAGGTCGCCGAGGCGCAAGCCAACTTCTTGAA
Organism: Pseudomonadota bacterium; assembly: GCA_023411445.1. GTDB lineage: Bacteria > Myxococcota_A > Polyangia > Polyangiales > Polyangiaceae > PMG-095. The sequence continues at coordinate 5,072 of JAEYOT010000775.1, read as the reverse complement.
GATGCGCGAACAGTACCGGCACGACGTGTCGGAAGATTTGGTCAGCATCGACAAGGACTTCGCGGACCTGGAAGCGAAATCCAAGACCGCGACCGGTAAGACCAAGGCCACGCTGGACAGCAACCTGCCCAACGTGAAGAGCCTGCGCGAGAACGTCTCGAACGAATACCGCTCCCTCGAGCTGGCGTCGGCGCTCACCTGGGATGAAGCCAAGGGTCGCGTCGACAAGGCTATCGACGAGCTGAAGAAGGCCGTCGACGCCGCTGACTGACCGCCCACCCCCCGGACCCGACCCCGGGGCCCGCTAGGCCACGGACGGTGCGGCCCTGCCTCGTTTCCCCGGCGAGGCAGTCCCCGCACCGTCCGTGGCCGAGGTCGTTTGTGCTCACGAGCTGCAGGAGAGCATGGAGCAGCCCGGACGGTTTCTCGCCCACTCGGGGCGCTTCTCGGCGTAGCGCTCGTTACCGGGCTGCTCGTCGAAGGGCCGCCGCAGCACCTCGAGGAGCTCCCGCACCACCGCGCCATCGCCCAGCTCTGCACGATCGATCGCCAGCTGCGCCACGTAGTTACGCAGCACGAACTTGGGGTTGACGCGGTTCATCCGCTCACGCCGCGTCGCGTCGTCCGTGCCGTCTTCGCACACGCGCGCGGCGTAGCGCCGGAGCCAGGCGGCGAGGCGACCGCGGTGCTCGTCTCCAACGCCAGCGGGATCGTAAAAAGCCGGCATCAGCGGCTCGAGGAGCTCCGCGTCGCTCACGCGCACCCCACGCGAGGTGACGGGCACGTCGGCGAGCAGCCGGTAGAACCAGGTCATGTCGGTCTCCACTGCCGCGAGCAGCTCTGGCAAGTCGTCCACGAGCGCGGAGTCCGGGATGCGCGCGACGCCTGATGGGGTCTGCTCGCCGTCGTCCAACCGAGAGATGCCGAGCTTAGCGGCGGTTAGCTTGCGGCGTTCGACTTCCAGCTCCTCACCGTAGGCGGCGAGCGCGGCGTCGAGCGCGGGCACGTCCTCCACCAGCGGGTAGAGCGCGTTCGCCAAGCACACCAGGTTCCAGAGCGCGATGCGCGGCTGCGATGCGTAGCGGTAGCGGCGCCCCTGCGCGTCCGTGATGTTCGGCGTGAAGCTCGGATCGTAGTCGTCCAAGAAGCCGTAAGGGCCGTAGTCGATGGTCAGGCCCAGGATGGACATGTTGTCCGTGTTCATCACGCCGTGCACGAAGCCGACCGACATCCAGCGGGCGATCATGCGGGCCGTACGGCGCGCGATCTCCTCGAACCAGCTCACGTACGCGGCCTTGCTCGGCGCGCCGAGCTCCGGAAAGTAGGTGGTGATAGTGTAGTCCGCCAAGCGGCGCAGCAGCTCCACGTCACCGCGCGCGGCGAGCAGCTCGAAATTGCCGAAGCGCAGGAACGTAGGGGCCACGCGGCAAACCACGGCGCCGGGCTCGTGCTTGGGGTGCCCGTCGTACAGGATGTCGCGCAGCACGTCCTCGCCGGTTGCGACCAGCGACAGCGCCCGTGTCGTCGGCACGCCCAGGTGGTGCATGGCTTCGCTGCACAAAAACTCGCGCACCGACGAGCGCATCACCGCGCGACCGTCGGCGCGACGCGAGTACGGCGTCGGCCCGGCGCCCTTCAGCTGCAGCTCCCAGTGCTCACCCCGGCTGGTGACGAGCTCACCCAGCGAGATGGCGCGCCCGTCGCCCAGCTGGCCTGCCCAGTTTCCGAACTGGTGACCGCCGTAGCAAGCGGCCACCGGCTCCATACCGGGCAGCAGGCGATTGCCCGCGAACACCTGCGCGAAGTCAGGGCTCTCCACGAACCCCTCGGGCAGCTCCAGCAGGCGCGCGACCTCCGGACTCACGGCCAGCGTGACCGGAGCCTTCACGGCGGTCGGCATCACGCGCGAGAAGCAGGCGCCCAGGACCTGACGTGTGCGAGCGTCCAGGCTCGAATCGACGGGCAGGTGGCGCAGGGCGCGGTTGTCGAAGCGCATCGAGGGCCCTTAGCACGGCTTTCGCCCGCTTCCGTCCTGCGCCGCGCCTTGCGCTACTTGCAACACGCTCTTGTGATTGATGCGTATTGCGCAACGAAGCGCCTCGGATAGGCTTCCATCATGACCGCCCCGAATGGGTTCCGAAGCCGCACCTCCACCGCGGGTCGCAACATGGCGGGCGCGCGCTCGCTGTGGCGCGCGACCGGCATGCAAGACGCCGACTTCGAGAAGCCGATCATCGCCATCGCCAACAGCTTCACGCAATTCGTGCCCGGCCACGTGCACCTGTGGGACATCGGCCAGCGCGTGAAGAAGGTGGTGGACGAAGCCGGCGGCTGGGGCGTCGAGTTCAACACCATCGCGGTGGACGACGGCATCGCGATGGGCCACGGCGGCATGCTGTACTCGCTGCCCAGCCGCGATCTGATCGCGGACTCGGTGGAGTACATGGTGAACGCGCACTGCGCCGACGCGCTGGTGTGTATCTCCAACTGCGACAAGATCACGCCCGGCATGTTGATGGCGGCCATGCGCCTGAACATCCCGACCATCTTCGTGTCCGGCGGCCCGATGGAAGCCGGCAAGCTCGTGGGCACGCACGATCGCGACGGCAAGCCGGTCGTGCGCAAGCTGGACCTGATCGACTCGATGATCGCGGCCAGCGACGCCAAGGTGACGGACGATGAGCTGCTCAAGATGGAGCGCTCTGCCTGCCCCACCTGCGGCTCCTGCTCCGGCATGTTCACCGCGAACAGCATGAACTGCCTGAACGAGGCGCTGGGCCTGGCGCTGCCTGGCAACGGCACCTTGCTGGCGACGCACGCGCGGCGCTGGGAGCTGTTCGAGGCCGCCAGCCGCCGCATCGTGGAGATGGCCAAGCAGCACTACGTGGGCGGCGACAAGTCCGTGCTACCGCGCAACATCGCGACGTTCGAGGCCTTCGAGAACGCGATGGCGCTGGACATCGCGATGGGCGGCTCCACCAACACCGTGCTGCACATCTTGGCCATCGCACGCGAGGCCGGTGTGAACTTCACGATGGCGGACATCGATCGCATGAGCCGCAAGGTGCCGAACCTGTGCAAGGTCGCGCCTTCCAGCGCGTACCACGTGGAAGACGTGCACCGCGCCGGCGGCATCTTCACCATCTTGGGGCAGCTGGACAAGGCCGGCCTGTTGCACCGTAACGTTGGCACCGTGCACGCTAAGACGCTCGGGGAAGCGGTGGACGAGCACGACATCCACCGCCCCACCGCGAGCGCTGCCGCCAAGGCCCGCGCGCTGGCGGCTCCCGGCGGCGTGCCGACGAAGGTCGCCTTCTCGCAGGACAAGTACTTCAAGGAGGCGGATACGGACCTGGCGCGAGGCTGCATCCGCGACGCTGAGCACGCCTTCAGCAAGGAAGGCGGCCTGGCCGTGCTCTACGGCAACTTCGCGCAAGACGGCTGTATCGTGAAGACCGCCGGCGTGGACGAGTCGATCTGGAAATTCCAGGGCCCCGCGCGGGTCTTCCACTCGCAGGACGCCGCTTGCGAGGCCATCATGGCCGACCAGATCAAGGCGGGTGACGTGGTCGTGATCGTGTACGAGGGTCCGCGCGGCGGCCCCGGCATGCAGGAAATGCTCTACCCCACCTCCTTCCTGAAGGGCAAAGGCCTGGGCAAGGCCTGCGCGCTGATCACGGACGGGCGCTTCAGCGGCGGCACGAGTGGGCTCAGCATCGGGCACGTCTCGCCCGAAGCCGCTGAGGGCGGCAACATCGGCCTGATCGAGGAGGGAGACTTGATCCAGATCGACATCCCTGCTCGCAAGATCGACGTCGCGCTCGAGCCCGCGGTGCTGGAGGAACGACGCCGGCGCATGCTCGCTCGCGGCAAGGACGCTTTCCGCCCGAACCGCGATCGCTACGTATCACAGGCGCTGCAAGCCTACGCTTTGATGGCCACCAGCGCCGCCCAGGGCGCCGTGCGTGACATCTCGCAGCTCGAGCGCAAGCACGGCTGAACGACCGTGAAGCGCTGGTTCTTGCTCGCTTGCGCGCTGGGTTGCTCCACCTTGCCGGAGTACGCGGCCCCCAAAGGCGGCGTCGTGGAGGCCGGCAAGCTGGACTCGACCGACGTGATCGGCTACCGCCAGCTCACGCGCGCGGACTTCCGCGGCACCCAGGCGCCGCCCGAGTTCGCGAAGGTGGCGGAGCGCGTGGGGGCCGCGACGTGCGGCCAAGTGCGCACCACGCCAGACACCGAATTTTACATCAAGTGGCGGCAAGAATCGCCTGACAGCGCGCGCTACCACTGGGTCGAAGTGAAGCGTCTGTCCTTCGTGGCGCTCATGGATCGCCGCTGCTCGTGGTGGAACGACCGCGCGGCGTCGCGCGCTCCGGCCTACGTGCTGGAGCACGAGCAGATCCATTTCGCGCTCTACGAGCTCGGCGCTCGCAAGCTGAACGCCGCTGCCGGCCAGCTGAAGCGCGATATGATGGTGTCAGGCTCGTCGCAGCAAGAGGTCGAGGCCCGCGCCCAGCGCGCGCTGAACGACGCGCTGGTGCGGGCCACCGAGGAGCTGCTCGAGCGGAACCGGGATTTCGACGAAGACACCTCGCTCGGCTATCGACCTGATCGTCAGCGAGCCTGGCTCAAGCGCGTGCAGGCCGAGCTCGCGGAGACGCAGCACTTGGCCAGCCCGCACTTCGTGCCGACCGGCTGAGCGCTCGCAGCTCAGGCCAACGCCGACGCGCCCTCGGTGTTGCGCTCACTGGGCGGCACCTGCTCCTCGCTCTTGGCGTGGAAGAACGGAGCGAACACGCGTCGCTCGGTCGTGGCCAGGTAAACGCCGAGCGCCGTGACGAGGAGCGGCAACACCAGCGCGCCCGAAGCGAGGAACAGGTGGTAGGCTAGGATGTTGACCACGATCGGCGCCAGCACGGTCAGGGCCAGCGGGACATAGCGGTTACCGAGCAGGAGCAGGCCCGCCAGGACCTCCGTGCCCTTGATCAACGGGAACATGTAGCCGCTGGCGGCCAAACCGCCGACGAACGGGGCCGCGAGGCCGGATGGTGCGGGCGAGGGAATGAAGT
>JAEYOT010000746.1 GCA_023411445.1 Pseudomonadota bacterium | reverse complement strand
CCCCACGCCCAGCGAAACGCTGGAGCAGCGCCGGGCGCGCCGCAAGCGAGAGCGTGCCTTGCTCGGGCGGGGCCAAGCGTCGCTCGGCGCCGCCGAGGGCTAGCAGCCGCTCCATCGCGTCCAGCTCCGCCTCAGACACGAAGCAGCGCAGCCGCGTGCTCACCGTGTAGATGCGCGCCACCGCCGCACGCTCCAGCGAGCGCTGCACCCGCCGCTCGAAGTAGCGCGTGTCGCCGCCCAGATCCACCGCACGCCCGAAGCCGAGCGGCGGCTCCACCAGCTGCTCGAAGTGGCCCTGCAGCGCGAGCACGCGATCCAGCGGAGCCAGGTGCTGATCGGGACGGTAACCGAGGTACACCACGTCCGCAGCGAGCAGCGACTCGATCAGGAGCTCGCCGCCGAGCTCGTCACTGCTGGATTTTGCCAGCGCTTGCCGCGCGACCTCCCGGAGCTGCGCCGCGCCCAGCGCCTGGCGCAGCTTCCGTTGATCGAGCCGCACCACGACGTCCAAGTCCGGTGGGATCAGGTCGGCGGCGCCGAGCAGCGCGGGCGCCGCGGGTGGCGCGCCGATCGCCTTCGGACCGCACGAAAGCAGCGCCGGTGCCGCCAGCAGCAGCGCGCGCCGCCGCATGCGGCTCAGCCCTGCGCCAACCGGCGCTCGACCGAGCGCACCGACGCGACGATCAGCTCCACCACCTGCTCGATCGACAGGTGAGAGCTGTCCACCAGCTGCGCGTCGTCAGCCTGACGCAGCGGGGCGATCGCCCGCGTGCTGTCACGGCGATCGCGCTCGTTCACCTCGCGCAGCACCTCTTCAACGCTGGGCGGCGTGCCGCGCGCGGCCAGCTCGTCGTGACGGCGCTGAGCACGAACCTCCGCGCTCGCAGTGAGGTAATATTTGGCCTCCGCGTCGGGGAACACCACGGTGCCGATGTCGCGCCCCTCCAGCACCACGCCGCCTTCCCTGCCCTGACCGCGCTGCAGCTCCAAGAGCGCACGCCGCACGCCCGGGTGCGCGCTCACCTTGCTCGCGCCCTGCCCGATGCTCTGGGAGCGAATGGCGGAGGACACATCTTGGCCGCGCAGCAGCACCTGCGTCGCGCCTCCATCCGCTCGCCGCAGCTGGACGGCGCCCTCGGCGACCAGCGCCTCCGCCAGCGCCTCCACCTTGGCCACGTCATCGAAGTCCACGTGCGCGCGCTCGGCGGCTAGCGCCACCAGACGGTAGAGCGCGCCGGTATCGACGACCACGTAGCCGAGCCGCTCGGCCACCTTGCGCGTCACCGTGCTCTTGCCGGCTCCGGCGGGACCATCGATGGCCACGACCGGCCTGCTTCGCTTCGGGGCGCTCACTGCTCCTGTACCTCGAGGGCCGCGCCCAGCGCGCGCAGAGTCCCGACGAACCGCGGGAAGCTGACGGCGATGGGGTCCGCGTCATCAATCACGCTTTCGCCGTCGGCCGCAAGCGCCAGCAGCGCTCCAGCCATGGCCAGGCGGTGATCGCCTTCCGAGCGCACCCGAGCGGCGCGCAGCGGACGCTCCGGTTGCCCCTCGATCAGCAGCCCATCCGGCTTCTCACTGACGGAAACCCCGAAGGCCTGGAGCAGCCGAGCCAGCGCCCCCAGCCGGTCCGAAGACTCCTCGCGCAGCTCGCCGACGTCCGAGATCTCAGTCACGCCGCGCGCCTTGGCCGCCAGCACGCAAGCGACCGGCACCTCGTCGATACCCAGCAGCGACAGCTCGCCGGAGATCTTGATGCCGCGCAGCGGCGCCCCCCGCGAGCTCACCTCACCGTACGGCTCGCCCAGCGAGTCCCCGGTCGGCGTGATGCCGGTGCGGCCACCGAACAGACGGATCATGTCCAGGATGCCGGTGCGGGTCGGGTTCAGCCCCGTGCGGCGCGTGCTCACGGCGCTGTCCGGCACGAGCTGCGCTGCGGCCAGGATGAACGCCGCCGCCGAGATGTCACCCGGGATGTCGCTGTCGAAGCCGCGGATGGCCAGCGGATCCGCCGGCGGGTGCAGGCTCACCATCGAGCCAACGGCTTGAACTGGCATGCCCAGCGCGTCGAACATGCGCTCGGTGTGATCGCGCGACAGCACTGGCTCGTGTATCAGCGTGGGCCCGGAGGCGAACAGGCCCGAGAACAAGAGCGCGCCCTTAGCGTGATCGTTGGGGCGACTCATCACGTAGTCGATCGGCGCGAGCCGCTCGCTCTCCAGCGGGCCGATCTCCAGCGGCAGGCACAGCTCGCTCGGATCTTGCGGGTGCGGCATGCCGGTGATGCGCGCACCGCGCCGCACCAGCGGCTCCGTGACCGCGCGCATGCGCCGACGCGCGTTGCTGGCGCTGCCCTCCAGGCGCGCACGCCAAGGCTGCCCCGCCAGCACGCCAGTGAGTAACCGCGCGATCGTCGGCGAGTGGCCGCAGTTGAGCGGCTCCTTCGGCTCGCGCAGGCCGCGCAGGCCCACGCCGCGCAGCTTCAACGTGCCGCGCTTGTCGTCCTCGTAACGAATGCCGAGCGCCGCCAGCGCGCGCAGCATGCCCATGTTGTCGCTACCGTAAGCGAAGCCGCGCAGCTCGCACGGACCGTTCGACAGCGCAGCCAAGAGCAGCGCCCGATGCGTGATGCTGCGGTCGCTAGGGACCGGTACGCTGCCGCTGAGCGGGCGCGACGGCGGACGGACGATCAGGCGGGACGGCATGGAGCGCTGCTCATTGTGACACGGGCTTGGGCGGATTCTGTGGGACGGCAGCCAAGAGATCGTCCAAGCGCGTCAGCAGCGTCGAGACGGCGACCGCGTCGATACCGGCCACGAAGTGGCCCTCCTTGCCGATCGCGTCAGCCTCCAGCTTTTGCACCGGCTTGGGTATGCCGAGCAGCGCCAAGAGAGGCGCATAGCCATCCAGCAGCGCGCGCGTCTCCCCGACCTTGCTGGCGCCCACTTTGGCTGCTTCTTCGTCGGGGTACACCAAGGTGCCGGCCAGGTTGATACCGGGTGGCGCAAAATTGCCGACCACCGCCAGCGTCTCCACCCCGTCCAGGAACGTCAGCTTGCTGCGAAGCGCGTTCGGCACCGGGTTGTCCTTCAGGTTAGAGCCGAAGGAAAACGGCGCCGTTTGCGCCAAGACCTGCCCCGCCCAGGCGGGCAGCTCACGCTTGGCCGTGCCGTCCTTGATGCGGTCGAGCGCTCGACGAATGCCCGTCTGATTGCCAAACAGCGCCGTGCGGGTCGTCAGCACCGTGAAGCCGACGCTCTCGGCCGTGTACAGCGCCCGGCCAGCGTAAGACGTCTTCGTCACGGGCACGCCTTGCGGCGTCTTCTGCACGCCGTCCGCCGCTGCCTCGATCTTCTTTGGGTCGAAGCTGCCGAGCGCGACGCCGCACACGTCCGCCCCCTGCATCGAGTACACGCCGAAATAGGCCTTCGTCAGGTCCCGCTTGGGATCGAACTCGGCCGACTCGGGCACGGGCGCCCGGCGCCGCGCGACCTCCAGCAGCTTGTCACCGAACTGGGAGGCGAACAGCGCCTGCGCGTCCAGCACACCGACCGTGATGGCACCACCGGGCAAGAGCGCCAGCGCGTCCGCGTCGATCTCCGGCGCCGTCTTCTCTCGGCCTTTGCCCGTGCTGATGATCACGTCCTCCTGCTTGGCGCAGGCGGCGCTGCACAGCGCGGAGAGCCCGAGCAAGAACGAGCGGCGAATCACGTGAGCACCTCCGCCAGCGCGGCCAAGAAGCGATCGTTTTCACGCTCCGTACCAAGTGTGACACGGAGCGAGGTCGGCAAGCTGGCGAACGGCCTCACGATCACGCCGCGGCGCAGTAGCGCGTCGTACACGGGACGCGCAGGGCGCTTCACGTCGACCAGCACGAAGTTGGCTTGGCTGGGCGCAACCCCCAGCCCCCGCGCCCGCAAGGCCTCGCTCACTCGCTGCCGCTCCTTGAGGTTGAGCGCGCGCGACGTCTGCACGTGATCGTGATCGTCCAGCGCGGCGATGGCGGCGGCTTGCGCGGGCGTGCTCACGTTGAAGGGCGCCCGCACGCGGTTCATGTAGTCGATGATGGTGGGCGTGGACACGGCGTAGCCCACACGCAGCGCCGCTAGGCCGTAGATCTTGGAGAAGGTGCGACACACGATCAGCCGCTCGCGCAGCCCGCGCAGCTCGAGCGAGTCCGGGTAGTCGGCGGCGTCCGCGTACTCCAGGTACGCTTCATCCATCACGATCAGCACCTCCGGCGGCACCTCGCGGAGCAGCTGCTCCACCGCAGCGCGGCCCACGTGCGTGCCGGTCGGGTTGTTCGGGTTGGCCACGAACAAAAGCCGCGTCTGCGGCGTGACCGCCGCCGCCATCGCCGGCAGGTCGTGCTCTAGCCGCGCCGTGAGCGGCACGGCGGTGAACGGAACGCCAGCTGCCATGGCGGCGATGCGGTACACGACGAACGCCGGCTCCGCGAACACGATGTGGCTCTCCGGCGTGCAGAACGTGCGCACCGCCAAGTCGAGCAGCTCGTTGGAACCGCAGCCGAGCAGCACCTCGTTCATGCCCACGCCGTGTTTGGCGGCCAGCTTGGCGCGCAGCGTGTACGCCGCCCCGTCCGGGTAACGGTTCACGTCGCTCAAGACCTCCCGCGCCGCTTGCAGCGCGCGCGGGCTGGGCCCCAGCGGGTTCTCGTTGGACGCCAGCTTCACGGCATCGGTGATGCCCAGCTCTCGCGCCAGCTCTTCAATCGGCTTCCCGCCTTCATACGGAGCCAGCGCCTCAATCGTCGGTATCACCAAAGCCATGCCGGGCGCAGCGTAGCGCATTTTCTTGCCGCCACGTCGCTCGCGCCTGCGCGCCGCTGAGGCTCCTTCAGGCCTCTTGCGGGAACGAGCCGAGGACGCGCAGGTAACGCGTGCTCTTCTTCACGGCCTCGAGCGCGGTGATGACCGGGCGCTCGGTGACGTGGCCGCCGATTTCCACGTAAAACACGTAGTCCCAGGGCTCCCGCCCGGCCGGGCGCGAGTGCAGCCGGCGCAGGTTGATGCCGCGCTCGGCGAAATGCCGCAGGATATCGAAGAGCGAGCCGGGCTTGTCGTCGATGCTGAACAGCAAGCAGGTCACGTCCGCGCCGGAACGGCTCGCCGGGCGGGCCGCAGCGATGGCGTAACGCATCTGCGCCTCGGCCGCGTCGCCCACGTTTTCGCGCAGCGTGTGCAGGCCGTGCTCGCTCCCGGTCGCTTGCGGTACCAGCGCCGCCGCCGTGGCGTCCACGTGCGAAAGCTCCGCCGCCACCTTCATCGAGCGCACGTCGATCACGCTGACGCGCGGCAGCTCGGCGTCCAAGAACAGCTGGCAAGCAGCGTGACCGGCGGGGGTGGTGTACACCTTCTCCAGCTCGCTCACGGCTTGCGCCCGACCCATCAGCTCGAAGCGTAGCGGCTGCGTGCGCGCCCCGACGATCACCAAGTCCGTGTCAGTGAGCGCCGTGACGGAGGCTTGCACCAGGCCGTCGAGCGACGAATCGAACGGGAACACCGCGAAAGCCGCGCGGCCCCGCACCACCTCCTCCAGCGCCTCGCGCACGGAGGCGCACTCCAAAAAGGCGCCGCCCGCGCCGAAATGCGCGCGCGAGAGCACGTGGGAAAAGCCGCCTTCAGGCCCCAAGTACGCGACGCGCGGCGTCTGCTCCAGCGCGCGCGCTGAAGCCCGGATCGCCGAGAAGATCGCGTGCAGCGCCTCGGGCGGCAAGTCGCCACTGGCGACGGCGCTCAAGCTGGCCAGCGCCTCACGATCCGTCGTGTCCGTCGTGGGCTCATTCTCGGCTCGGGCGG
>JAEYOT010000745.1 GCA_023411445.1 Pseudomonadota bacterium | reverse complement strand
GGTGTGGCAGCCGACGCAGCGCACCTGTCCGTTGACGAAGCCGGGGAGGGGCTGCTCGTCGTAGTAGCCGCGCAACACTGCGCCATCTTCCCCGAGCTCACCTTGCCACTGGATCTGCGGCAGCGTGAGCGCGTCCGCCACGCCTTCATCGCCGACCGCGAAGCCGAGCAGCTTGCTCGAGTCCGGCGTGACGGCGGCGGAGTTGACCGTCCAGAACACCATGCTGCCCGTGGCCACGACGGGGGCGATGTGAAAGTCACCGCTCATACCAACGGGCGTACCGGGAGCCTTCGAGTTGATGCCGCGGATCGTGACCGTGACGGGCTGTCCGGCTGCGTTGTTGGCGAAGCCGTTGCCCGATGCGGAGACCCCATCGCCTCCCGGCCCTGCCCATATTTCTTTCGGTAGGTACCAGGAGGGGCCGTCCGGGTCGTAGGTGGTGTAGGCGACGAGATCGTGCTTTTCCGCCGGGGAGTGGATGCGGATCTCGAGCAGGTCGATCCCTGCGGGAGCGGCGACGCGGAAGCGCGGGCGCACCCAGTTGGCAGGCATCATGGCGCCCTCCTTGCCGTTGCCCGAGAGGTGCGGCTCCAGCACGCACAGCCCGCCCGGCGTGAAGCTCGTGGGCTCACCGAAGAGCTCCGCCACGTTGGCCGGTACTCCCTCGCCCAAGATGGGCTCCTCCGGGAAGTCAGTACACGAGCCCGCAGCGCACTTGGGATGCGTGATGTTCGGATTGGAAGGATCGGGATCCTCGACTTCCGCACCCGGGTCGTCGATCGGCACCATCAAGCCGGGCCCGGAGCCGCCTTTGGAACCGGCGCCTCCGTTGCTGGTCGAGCTGCCGCCCGTACCCTGCTGGCCGTTAGACGCCTTGAGGCCGTTACCTCCGCCGCCCGCGTTGCACCCAAGGGCGCACGCGCTCAACACGACGACCGCCAACCTCCCTAAGTTTTCGCTCTGCATCGCCACGCTCCATCACATCGGAACCGCACGCGTGAATATGCACGGCGCCGCCACGAGGAGGCGAGAGCCGGCGAGCTAGAAAGCCATGCGCCACGCGAACCGTCAAGGCGACGAGATCGATTTCGAAGCGCGTGCGATCACTTAGATGCGAGCACTGGAGTAAGTCGTCTTGCCAAACAGGCAGTCTCTCCTCCGCGCGAGCGCGACAGAAGCAGCGCGACTGAGCAAGGCAAGACGCTTGAGCAAATTGCTCAGACGAGCGAAAGGGCGGGCCGCGCGGCGTGAGAAGCAGCTTGCGCTGGGTGCCGCAGACCCTGCTACCGATGTGCCAGTTAGGCTCATTGGGTATCAGCGTACTATTGCGTTTAGGATTGAACGGCAGCTTGCTGCTGGTGGGCTCTAGCGTCTAGCGCGCGCTCGCGGCGAACGTTCGCTGCACGGTTTGCGCTAGCCGCGTCGAGAGCCCCGAGGCCCGCTTCGTCGAGCCGCACACTGTTGACGAGGACGAGACGCGCGCCGTCGCGGGCTACCAGCATCGTGCGGCTGGTCTGCAAATCCCTGCCGTCGTGGTGCACGCGGTTGGTGCCCATCACGTACCAGAGCTCGTCCAGAAACGGAGTGAGCGCTCCGTGCGGCCAGGCGGGAGTGTAGTCGGCTAGGTGCACGCGCCGGCAACGTGACACGAGCAAGGGCGCCGGCACAAGACGAACGCCTGCTACGTCAGGGGCCGTAGTGCTGGTGACAAGCGCTTTCACATCGCTGGCGTGCGGAGCCTTGCTCACCCTCGCACTCCCGCTTCACGCACTCGCTGGCAGACGTAAAGGCAAGCTGTCTGTGCAGGTAAGCGCAGCCCGAGAGCGAGCTGGTCAGTAGCGCGCCGAGCAGGAAGCAGCAGGCAATCCGGCGAACCATGCGCCGCAGAATGCAGCGACCGTGCCACGGCGTCGACTCGTGCGAGCGCGCGAGCGCGGAGCTGGCGCCGTGAGCTGCCGTTCACGATCGTCGTCGCTTCACCACACGCTGACGGCGCAGGGCGGCGTCAGTGCGTGAGCGTCACTTTGAAGTAGGCCGCTCGTCCCGGCCGCTGCACGCCCAGAAAGTCGAACACCCGCTCGTTCGTGATGTTCTGTACCTCGCCGGAGAATGCCACCTGCTGCGGGCGCTGCGACGACGTGACGTACGCCAGCACCGCCGCGTGGGTCAGCTGCTGAGGCACGCTATCCTCCGGCCCCTTCCGGCCAGCGCCCTCCCAGTTGCGGTAGAAGTCCTGCAGGTAGCGCGTGTACCAAGTGAAGGAGAGCTCGTCACCCACAGCCGCCAGCTTGCGCTGCTGCAGGCGGACCTGGGCGCTGACCCAGAAGTAGGGCTTGTTGGGGATGCGCTCACCCTCGAACAGGGCTAGCGGGCCCTCGCTCGATGCGTTGCGCAAGCTTTGATAGGTGGCGTTAGCGCCGATCTCCACGTGCTCCCCGGGTGAGAGCCAGCTGAGAGCGCCCTCAACGCCCCAGACTCGTGCTTGATACACGTTCTCGTAGCGCAACGTCTCACCGACGGGGAACAGCACGATCAAGTTGTCAGCGTCACGGAAGAAGCCCGTCAGGTTGCCGCTCAGCTTGCCAGCGGGTAGGCCGAGCTCATCCACTGCGACCGTCAAATTCGCGTTGTGGCTCCGCTCCGGAAGGAGGCTCAAGCTCTCGAGCAGGAAGCCGCCGTTGCCGAAGAGCTCACGCGGCTCCGGCAGACGGGTGGCGAACTCGTAGGACGCCTTGACGAAGAGCCACTCCAGCAGCTCGTAGCGCAGGCCGTCGCCGAAGCCCCACAGCAGGTGGTCGGAGTAACGCTCGCTACCTACGCTAGCGAACGTCTCCCGCGAGCGCGCTTGCTGGGCGTAGTGCTTGACGAACGCGCTGTTCAGCAACTGACCGGAGAGCAGCTGCGCTTCATGCTCGAGCCCGTTCACCCATTTGAGCAGGGTGCGATGCGCCGTGTTCGGATCGTTCACCTCGGCGAGGCGATCGTCTCCCGTGCGGTCGTGGTAAGTAGGCGCCGTGGCGAAGCGCAAGCGCTGTTGATCGTCGATGTTCCAGTCGAGATTCGCACGCAAGAAGCCGCTTCTGTCCCACACGGACACATCGACCGCCCTGGCGCCAATCTCTCCCGGCTCGACCTGCGCGTTGGCGCATTGCCCGAACCAGTTGTAGATGCAGCGGGATCCATCGCGGAAGTCCGAGCGAGCGTGGACGTACCCGCCCACGGCACGAAGCGTCACACTTCTGCCGAAGCCGTGCTCGTAGCGCAGGCTCGCCCCGGTGGAGAGACCGCCCTCCTCCGCCTCGCCGTAGGGCGCGGTCATGATCGAGTTGTGTTGGATTTGCTTGCGGTAGTCGCTGGCGAACACGCGCAACAGCAAGCGGCGCGCCCACGATCTGTCCACCCAACCAAGCTCGACGTTACCGCCACGCGCGCTGTAGGCGTCGTGGAAGCGGAAGACTTTCGTCTCCGTGATCAAACCAGCGCGATCGGAGACATCCACGTAGATGGGATAGTCGTTGTCGGCGTGATCCAGGTAGGCCTCGGCCTTGATGAACACGCCGCTGTCGGTGCCGCGGTAGCGCGCGCCCGCGCTGAAGCGGTGCAGGCCGAAGGAGCCCGCAGTATAAGAGGCGCCAGCGCGAGCGCCGGTCGTGCGCCGGTCGGTGACTAGGTTGAAGGCACCACCCAGAGCGTCCGTGCCCAGGCTGACCGGCACCACGCCTTTGAAGACTTCGACACGCTCGCCGAAGCTTACGGGCACGTTGTGCAAACCGAAGGGATAGCCGGCGAGCTCCAGCGGGATGCCGTCCAAGAAGAAGCGCACCTGCGACTCATCGAAGCCGGCCAGGCTGAATCTGGCTTCGGAGCCCAAGCCGCCGACGCGCTGTACGTTGACGCCCTCCGTGCGCGACAGCACCACCCCGAGATCGGCCGACTCGAGCTTGGCCCGCTGCAGGTCGACGTTGGTGACGGCGCGCGTGGAGCGATCCACTCCGCTCCTCACGCGTCGACCGCGCACGGCGATCTCTACCGGCGCGGGCATGGCGGGCGCCGCGGCTTCGGGCGGCACGTGGGTAGCGAGCGGCTCGGCTACCGGGGGTGCAGGCTCGGCGAGCGATTGAGGCTCCGGGCCTGACGGCGCCTCGGCCGGCGGCTCAGGTGGTCTCGGCTCCGCGGTGCTGACATCCGGCTCGGACGGCTCGGGAGCAGGTCCAGGCTGTGCGGCAGAATCCTCGCCAGCGGCGGAGCCGCCGGGCGATGGTTCTTGCGCGTGGGCTGTCGCGGCCAAGGAGGCGAGCAGGGCGCCAAGGCGCACCGGCTGCCAAGGCTTGCGCAGCGCCGAGACGAACAGATTCGGTGCCACGCCGGGCATCTCGTGCTCGCTCAGTTGAAGGGGACGGCGTGGCCAGGCGTGCCCGGAAAGCCCAGCGCCCGTCGGGGAGCCGTCGGCTCGCTCACGTCCCAGTAGTACGCGCCCTTGAGCTCGTCACCCGGCAGGATCAAGAACGGCACGCTCTTCAGACCGACGGTGGTCGAGAACGAGGAGCTGTAAGCCGTGCCGAGCGGGACATCCTCCACCTTGGCGTACGTCCCTTCGGCGTCCTCCAGCTCGAGGCGGTGAAGCTGCCAAGCAGCCCCCGATAGCGCTTGCCGCGCTTCGGCCGCGATGGTCGGAACCGCGCCAACGTACTGCATGACATAGGCGTAGCCATCGGCGCCCTGCAGCAAGCTGCCCACGACGCCGCCGCCTGAGATGGCTTCGAGATCGACGAAGTACTCCGGATCGAAGCCATCCTCGCCCTGCTTGATGCGCACGATGCAGGCGGGCGGAGTGCCGTCTGGGGCCAGCCCCGCAGCGGCGTAGGTGGCCAGCGCGCCGTGGCTGCCGAAGTACACGTTGCCTGCCGGATCCGACACGGAGTACGCGACCTGCGCACAGCGCGTGTCTTGCGCATACGTCACCGAGTGGGTCTTGACGTCGATCAGGGCGACCTTGACTAGCGGCGCGGCGTTGTCGTCCAAGTAGTAGCGAGCCATCACCGTGATGCGATCGCCGTCCCGCCGCACCGAGGTCACGTTCAGCTCTAAACCCTCCTCCTTGAGCCCATCGATGGGGAAGGTCTCGTCGGGATAGATCGTCATCGGCGTGGCCGACGGGTTGAACACGATGACCTGCAGCGTCGGCAAATCGATGTAGTAGGCGTGCTGCTCGTCGATGAACTGAACGACTTGCTGGCTACGCCCCAGCGTGTCGGCTATGCCGTAGGCATCCAGCCCAAGCTGCCCGGTCAGCTGCAGCTCCCCGTTCTCCAGCACATGGAAGCGCTGCAGGTTGGGCTGAGCCTTGCGTCCTACGAACAACACGCCCTTGCCGGGAGAGGCGTAGGAGATATCGGTACCGAAGTCTTCACCCTTGCTCAGGTCGACCTCGCCGTCAGCGCTAAGGTCATCGAGCAGCAGCACCGAACCGAGGTAGGCCCCGCCTGCGTCAACCGTCCAGTGACCGACAATCCAGCTCGTGACGGGCGTCGCCGGCGCCCCGGCTGATGCCGCCTCGCCCGCCGCTCCGGCTTCACCGGCAGCCACGGGATCAGCACCTGCGCCTGCGTCACCCGGCTCAGCGCCTCCGCCCTCACCGTTCGCTGCACCCGAGCTCGGCTTGCCGCCGCTGCCGCTCGACCCCGCGCTGGAGGCGCTGTTGCTGTCGGAGGACTCACAAGCTGCAACCGCGGCGACGCACGCCAGCAGAGCCGCACTACCCAGATTGCGAAACGTCGTGCTCGTCATGGTGCGAGAGACCTAGCTCAAACAGAAAATGAGATCGACTATCATTTTCATATTCGACACCGCCGCAGCGTGGCGAAAGTCCCCAGTCAAGCTCCGCACTGGGCGCATAATGAAAATGATTTTCATTCTCATTATTCTGAGATACAGCAGTGTGAGCCATGAAACAGGACGCTCCGGGGCGCGACGTCTTCCAAGGTCCTCTGCTGTGCACGTTCGCGCGCTACGCGCTGCCTTCGTTGCTCGGCTTGCTGGCGATCTCCACGGCCAGCATCGTCGATGGCTTCTTCGTCGGGCGCTACGTGGGCCCCGAAGCTTTGGCCGCCGTGAACCTGCAGCTGCCCTACTTCGCGCTGCTGTTCGGCGCGGCACTGATGCTCGCTTTCGGTGGATCCATCAGAGCCGGACACAGTTTGGGAGCAGGCTACGAGCGAGCCGCCAGCGCCACGTTCAGCAAATCCGTGGTCGCGGCAGTGCTACTGGGCTGCGTCGCCGCGCTTGCCGGCAACGTTTTCGATCTGGCGCTCTACCGTGCCCTCGGCGCGCCACCGCATCTGTTCGGCCCGATGCGTGAGTACTTTCGCGTCATTTCGTGCGCGCTGGTGGTGCAGCTCGGCACGCTCGTCGTCTACTACTTCGTACGGCTCGACGGCAGGCCGCTCTTGGCCACGGTCGCGGTCGTGACGGGCGCGATCACGAACATCGGGCTCAACGCGCTGCTCGTGGGCGGTCTGGGCTTAGGGCTTTCGGGGGCAGCCTCTGCTACCGGCCTAGCGCAGCTGGTTCAGCTCGCCGTGCTGCTCAGCCATTTCGGATCCGGCCGAGGCAAGCTGCGCTTCAGCCTGCTGCAGCGCGACTGGGCGGAGCTCATACGTTCCGCCTACGGCGGCGCCTCCGAGCTCGTCAACGAGGCATCGGTCGGGCTACTGGCGCTGCTGCTCAACTGGCTGCTCGTGAGGCGCGTGGGGGTGCACGGCGTCGCCGCGTTCACGGTCGTGAGCTACGCCACCTACACCAGCCTGATGGTAGCGTACGGAGCAGCGGACGCACTCCACCTGCTGGTGACTCAGAACGTGGGCGCTGGCAACGTCAAGCGAGCCGGCGCGTTTTTCCGCTGCGCGCTCGGGTGCGTCATCGCGTTTGGCGCGACGCTAGCCGGAGGGCTCCTGGCGTTCGGCGACGCCTGGATACACCTCTTCGTGGGCGGCGCTCGCCCGGGGCTGACCGCGCAGGCCGCGGCCTTTCTGGGCTGCATCTGGCCGCTGCTGCTGTTCAACGGCGCCAACGTGCTCATGACGGTGTACCTGGCCGCTACGCATCGGCCCGGCCCCGCTGGCCTGCTCGCGCTGTGCCGCAGCCTGCTCGCGCCAGCCACCTTCCTGCTGCTGCTCAGCTGGCTCGAGGTGTCGCCGTTCTTGCTAGCCTTGCCACTCGCGGAGGCCGCGACGTTGCTGTTCGCCATCACGCTGCTGGGCCGTGGTGAGCGCTCGGCAGCGGTCGAGCTCGCCGGGAGCCAGAGCGGGGAGGTGACGCCATGAGCTCCTTGTTCTTGGCGGAGCAGGTGTGCTTCGAGGCGTTCGTCACGAGCTACGTCCAGGAGCTATGCGCTGGCGCGTGGCACGAGAGAGAGAGCTGGCTCGAGGTCGACCCTGGCTGCCGAGCGCGCGGGGATTTCGTGCTCGAGCTGGTGCTACCGCGTGAGGGCGAGCGCTTCGCCATCGAGGTCGTGTACCGCTCCGCGGTCGGGCGGCACCGCTTGGGCGCCGCGCGGCGCGAGCGCAACGGCGTGTTTCGTGACACGGATCGACTGCATTGTGTGCTGGCGTTGGTGCGCGAGCTGTACGCAAGGCACGGCGCAGACGAGCCCTCAGCGCGCGCGAACGAGCGGGAGCTGATCCTACGCTACGTGCAGAGCGAGCAGCTGATGGCGCGCTACTTGGAGGCACGCGCGCACGATCGCCGGCTCGACTCCGATGACTTCATCGAATGCGAGCAATCTCTGCTGTACGGGCACTGGCGCCACCCCACGCCCAAGAGCCGGCAAGGCATGACTGAATGGCAGCACGACAGCTTCGCGCCCGAGCTGCGTGGGCGGTTCCAGCTTCACTATTTCGCCGTCTCGCGGCGCCTGGTGCGCCAAGACTCGGCGCTACCACTCAGCGCTGAGCAGCTGCTCGCTCGCCTGCTCAGCGGCGATCCGCAGGCGGAGCGAGCGCTGCGGGCAGCCGCTGACGGCGGCGAGGTGCTGGTGCCCGTGCACCCGCTGCAAGTGGACTGGCTCCTTCATCAGCACCACGTACGGCGCTGGCTTTCGGACGGCACGCTGCGCGAGCTGGGCCGGCTCGGCCCGCGCTTTACCGCCACCTCGTCCGTGCGCACCGTTTACAGCGAGGACTGCGAGCTGATGTTGAGGCTCAGCATTCCCGTCAAGATCACCAACTCGCTCCGCTTCAATCGCGCCGCCGAGCTGCCCGCCGGTGTGTGCATGGCGCGACTGCTTGGAGCGCTGGGCCAGCCGAAGGGCCTGCGCTGCATCGCCGACCCAGCGTACCTCACGGTAGACCACCCAGGGGGCGGCGACTCCGGCTTCGAGCTCCTGTTGCGGGAAAATCCGTTTCCGCGCGGGACCCGCGGCGGCGTGTACTGCGTGGCAGCGCTGGTGCAGGAGGCGCTACCGCACCGCGCCTCACGCTTGCGCACGCTGCTGGAAGGCCTGGCGCTGGTCGAGGGGCGCGACGTGCGAGCTGTCAGCGGCTCTTGGCTGTCACGCTACCTGAGCGCGGTGATCGAGCCTCTGATTCGGCTCTACGATCGGCATGGCATCGCGCTCGAGGCGCACCAGCAAAATTGCCTGGTCGACGTGAGCGCCGGCTACCCGCGCGCCTGCTACTTCCGCGACAACCAGGGCTACTACCTGTCGCGTCAGGAGCGAGCACGGCTAATCGCGGTCGCTCCTGATCTGCTCGAGCGCCCCGAGCTGTTCTTCGACGATCACGTGATCGTGCGGCGCTTTGCCTACTACTTGGTGCAAAATCACCTGTTCGCCGTCGTGCAGCGGCTGGGCGCTGACGACCTGCTGGAAGAAGACTTTGCCCTAGCGCTGATCAAAGCTCAGCTCACGGCGCTCGCGACGGAGCTGCACCAGCACGGCCGGCTCCTGCTCGAGGCAGTGCTCACCCGTCCGCGGCTTCCTTACAAGGCCAACCTGCTGACGCGAGTGCACGACCTGGATGAGCTCAGCACCGAGCAGGAGCAAGTCGTGTACGTCGACGTAGACAATCCGCTGCAGCGGCCGCTTTTGCCGTTGGCACAGGAGCTGGAAGTTGCCTGACGAGCGCGTGCTGCGACAGCTGACGGAGGCGCTGTTGTTCGAGCGCATGGCCACGTGGCCGAGCGAGCGCTACGCGCCGTATGGCGGCGTCGACCGCCCGATCTCCTTCCGCGTCGGTCCGTGCACTTACCGCTGCCAGGGGCGGGTCGGAGCGTTTGGTCGCGTACGTGTCGTGTCTGGCTCGATCCGCAAGGTGACGCGACGGCGGCTCCGCGAAACGAGCTGGTGGGAGCTGCTGGAGGACCTGCCCGCCGAGGCGAGCGTGAGGGCTACGCTAACGGAGGAGCTGGCGAGCACCGCGCGCTTGTGTCGCTACGATCGAGGCCTCTCGCGCCTACGTCGTTCGAGGCGCAACCTGCCCTACGATGAGCTGGAGAGCTCACTTCACGAAGGTCACCCGTATCATCCGTGCTTCAAAGCTCGCACTGGCTTTTCGCTGGCGGATCACGCGCAGTACGGACCCGAGGCTGGCAACGTCTTCGGGCTGCGCTGGCTGCTGGTGCAGCGCGACAGCCTACACCAGACGCTCCCTACCGCAGAGCTCCAGCACCTCCGGGCGGAGCTGACTCCGGAGGATTTCGCGGCGCTCGAG
>JAEYOT010000725.1 GCA_023411445.1 Pseudomonadota bacterium | reverse complement strand
GTGGAAACGTCCACGATTGGCGAAATTGGCGATCGGCCCCGACATCGCCACGCCGGCCCGCTGATGGCACGTCAGGCAGAACGACTGCTGCTGGTGGCAGCTGGTGCAGCGCGGGTTGTTCTGGCGCGCCGCGATGGCGTGCTGGCTGACGAAGTCGTTCGGGTGTACCTGGCGCGGGCGGACGCTGCCGTCGTGGCAGCCGACGCAGAAGCGCTCCTGGTGGCAGTTGGCGCAAAATTGACTGTCGTTGCCGGCGACGCGCTTGTGCCGCTCGATGAAGTCCGGCCCGTGACCGGCGCCGTTGAGCCAAGGAGGCGGCAGGAGCTTGCCGGACGCGAAGCTGGTCGTCAGCATGCCGGTCTTATGCTCCGTCAGGTGGCACGTCACGCAGCGGCCCGAGGCCTTGCCCTTGCCGGTAACGCTGACCTTGCCCGCGTCGCTCTGGCCGAGCACGTGGCACGTCACGCACTCTTTCATGCGTGGCAGCTGGTCGCGGGTGGCAAGCTCCAACTCTTCGACCTTGCCGTGACAGCGAGCGCACGGCATCCGCTCACCCACCACGTGTTTCCGGTGATTGAAGCGCAGGTTGGGCCGAGGGAGGATCACGCGCGCGACGACGTTGGCTTTCTTGGCGTCGTAGCCGAGGTGGCAAAAGCCGCATTGCCCCAGCGGCCGCGCCTCATCCGTGCTCACGGCCGACAGATCGCGGTGGTCCGTGCCGTGGCAGCTGTCGCAGCGCGTGGCTGGCGGCAGCAAGGAATCCGCAGCGTTGACGCTGGTCTTGGCCGCTTGATGGCACGTGGTGCAGGTCATGCCTAGCTCCTTCACGTGCTTCTTGTGGTTGAAGCGCAGCGGCATGGCCTGCTCCGGAAAGATGACCGGGCTCGGCCCTTCATCGTCGGCGGACGCGCCCGGCGGTCTTAGCCCCAGCGGCACGCGCTCCGTCTCGGCCAAGTTGCGCAGGCCGCGCACCAGCACCGGATCGTCCGCGCGGGCCGAGCCGTACCAGCCGAGCCAAGCTGCCAGCAGCGTGGCCAGCACGAGCAGCGGAGCGCGACCCTTCATTTGAGCACCGTGAGGTCGAGCGTGAGGAGCGCGCGAAAGCGCTGGCCCACCACGCGGTTCATTTGATGCTCGAGCTCCACCCCCAGGCGCGAGCGCGTGAAGAAGCTCGGGCCGGGCGTGAGGCCGACGCCGAGCACGTAGCCGAAGCTGGTGGCGTCGCGATCCGGGCGCAAGCCGTCCGACCAATCCCACAACGAGAGCACGCACAAGCCGTCGAAGCGGGAGCCAAAGCGCCGCCGCCCGGTCACGTCACCACCCAGACGATGACCGCGCTCCCCGACCTCGCCGCCGCCGCGAACGGCCACGCTGGCGCTGCCCAGGTCGTAGTCCAGGCCGGCGTCCAGTGACACGTCGAACAGGCGCCCCGTCTCCTCGCGCGCCCCGTCGCGCGCGTAGCTGTCCGGGTCACCCTCCGTCTCGAACCAACGCACCCCGCCCGAGACCGAGCCACGCACGCGACGGGTGAGCCAGAGCTCCGCTCGTCCCAGCGCGCTGGTCGTCGGAGCGTGGGAGAACCAATTGAAGATCGAGTCTCCGTCGAAGGTCGGGGTGTAGCGCTCGAAGCTCGCGCCTAGCGTGAGGCGTGAGCTGACGTAGGCGTCCGCCACCAGGCCGTACTCGCTGAACAGCTGGTTGTAGAAGTCGTAAACGAAGGAGGCCGTCGCGCTGCCGAGCGCGTTCGAGCTAGCGCGCAGCGAGTAACCGAGCCGCTCGCTGGACACGCGCTCCTCGGACAACAAGGACTGCTCTCCGCTCGCGTCCGTGAAGGGCGACACGTTCACTTCATCGCGATTGAGCACCTTGCGGTAGCTCAGCTGCGAGTGCAAGACGCCGAACGCGGAGGCGGAGACCGCGAGTCCCCCCGCCGGCGCCAGCGCCGCCTCTTGCAAGAACAGCGGGTAGTAGTTGGCCTCGTACCCCGCGCGATCGCCGCGGTACACGCCCTGCTGCTCGAAGCGACGCGTGCCGAACGTGGGCATGCCGCCGCCGCGCTGCTCGAAGCCCGCGTAGGCCTCGAAGCGCAAGCCAATAGGCGTGTCTAGCGACACCAGGGCGCCGTCAAACGACCAGAAGCCGAGCGGATCGAACAGGTACTGCCGACCCAGGCGAAAGCCAAAGTAGCCGTCGAAGTAGCGCTCTCCTTCGAGGTAGGCATACATCAAGTCGAGCGGCGCCTCCTCCAGACCCGGCACGAAGCGATCGCTACCCAAGCGCCGCTCCGCCGAGCTCTGCCCGAAGTCCGCGTCCAGCCGCATGCGAGATTGAAAGCTGAGCCGCGGCCCGCGCGGGTCGGTGCTGCCCTGGATGTTCCACACCGAAAGCCCGAGCGTCTCCGTGTAGCGGCGGCGGCGCAGCAGCGGGTCACCCCACGGGCTCTGCAGCGTGTAGTACTGCGCGTCGATGGAAGCGTCGACCTCGGCCTCGTAGCCCAGCGCGCTCAGCGGCAGCGCGAGCGCCGCCACGAGCAAGCCACTTCCGAGCGCGCGCCCTCTCATCACCGTCAGGCCCGCGACGTTAGCACGCGGGCCTGGTTCTTGGGGACGAGCCCGGCCTCAGCGACCGAGGGCTTCAGCCCGGTTGACGATGCGCGGGGTGAGGAAGATGACCAGCTCACCGCGGCTATCGCTCGCGCGGCGGCGCTGGAAGAGCAGCCCGATCAGCGGGATGTCGCCGAAGAACGGCACCTGGTCCAGGTTGCGACCGGTATTTCGAGTGAAGATGCCGCCGATCACCGCGGTGTGACCGTCGAGCACCAGCAACTCGGTCTCCGCCTCGCGCTTCAGGATGGTGGGATCTCCGCGCGCGGAGGTTTGGTTGAAGTCCGGCTCGTCGCGGTTGATCTTCACGTGCATGGCCACGCTGCCGTCGGCGGTGACGTGCGGCTTGACCAACAGCTGCAGCTTGGCCTCTTGGAAGGTGGTCTGCACGCCCTGCGCGCTGACCTGAGAGAACGGGATCAACGTACCTTGCGAGATGCGCGCCTCGCGGTTGTCCAGCGTGAGGATGCGCGGGCTGGACAAGATGCGCAGCATGCCGCTGGAC
>JAEYOT010000718.1 GCA_023411445.1 Pseudomonadota bacterium | reverse complement strand
GCCCACGCCCGCTCCAAGCCTTCGGGGACGCTGAGGCGCCGCGCGGCGCCGGCGAGCAGCAGGCCGATGGCGGCGACGCACAGCAGCAGGCCCGACAGCGAGGAGTAGGCGAAGCGCTCGGCGTCGCGATCGAGGAAGATGCCGGCCATGGTGTCGCGCAGCTTGCCGCCGCTCTGATCGGTGATGCGACGGAGCAGGCCGCGGTCGGTGCCGGTCGGGCGTAGCTCGTCGCCGAACGTGAGCACGGCGCCGGTCGTCGCTTCGAGCGCTTGCGTCTGCTCGTCGACCAGCGACGCAACGTAGGCGCCCGGCCGGCTTGCTGGCAGCGTGGCCGGGTACAGACCAGCGCCCACGGCGTCGAGCGGCACGCTGCTGGCGCTGCCGTCAGGCGCCGTGATCTTGGCGACGAAGCGGCGCAGGCTCTCGCTGCGACCGCGCTCATCCGTGACGCTGGCGCGCAGCTTGAGCTCGCCGCCGCTCGTATCCGCCTCCAGGCGCACGCGCGGGTTGTCCGCGCGCCGCGCCAGCTCGCGCGCGACTTGCCCGAACAGCCGCGCTCCGCCGTTCCAACTCGTCCAAGCCGCGCCCCAGCGATCTTTGTAGTCGCTGGTGAACACGGCAGAGCGGCCCACGCCCACCGACCAAGTGGCCAGCACCGGATCCCCCTCGGGTCCTGACAGCAGCACCTGAGCGCGACCCTTCGGGATCGTCACGACGTAGCCGGTGAGCTGAGGCGCCTGGTCGAAATCGACGCCGCGCAGCGCCGGGCTGGGCGAGACCACGCCGGGACGGAACGGCACTTCGTTGATGGAGCTGCGGGCGGCCAGCACCGTTTCCTGCGCGAAGACCGCGGGCAGGCGCGTGGCATCTTCGATCAAGTAGAAGCGGCCGTCGCCCAGCTTGCTCATCCGCTCCAGATCGGGCACGTCCGGGCCCTTGCCGAGCGCGACCACGCTGGTGGTGATGCCGCGCGCCTTGGCCCCGCTCACCAGCGAGAACGCGCGGCTGCGCTCCTCGGCGTCCGATCCGTCGGCGAACAGCAGGAGATGCTTGAGCTGCACGGACTCCTTGGCCAGCGCCGCGTAGCCGGTTTGCAGTGAGAGGTCGACGTAAATGCCGCCGCCGCCCACGCTGACGCCGCGGATCGTCTTGGCCATCGCCTCGCGATTTTTGATCTCGCCGAGCGGGATGGTCCAGTGCACGGTCGTATCGACGTGCATGACGCCCAGTCGGTCACCGGCGCCGAGCAGCTCCATCGAGCGCACCGCCGCTTCGTTCGCCAGATCCAGCTTGGTGCGAGGGCCGACGGAGGCGGCCATCGAGCCCGAGTAGTCCACCACGATGACCTCGGCCAAGCTGGCGCGGCGCCGCTCCTGCTTGACGTCGAACGACACCGGGCTCACCTCCTCGAGCGGCGTCTTGCCGTAGCCGCCCGGGCCGAGCGAGCGATCGCCGCCCATCAGCAAAAGCCCTCCGCCCAGGTCACGGACGTAGGAGGCCAGCGCCGCGATCTGCTCGGGCGCCATGTCGACGGCGCTGATGTCCGACAGCACGACCAGGTCGTACTGGGCGAAGCCGGCGGCGTCCGCGGGGATCTGCGTGGCGTCGCCGGTCCGGACCTTGAAGGCTGCGCTTGTCAGCGCTTGAGCGAGCGGCGCGGCCAGCTGCCGGTCGCTCTCGAGCACCAGCGCGCTGGCTTCGCCCACCACGCGCACGAAGGCCGAGCCACGATTGTCCTCCGCTGCCTCATCCATGCGCGGATCCTTGGCGCTCAGCTCCACGTCGTAGCGGTGCAGCCCCGGACCTTCGGCGACCTCGCGCAGGTGCACCACGTCTTCACCCGCCGCGATGCGGACATCGCCGCGACGGATCAGCTCGCCGTCGCGGTACACGCGCACTTCGACGTCCGCGTCCGCGGCGGAGGAGGTCACGATGCGCAGGTCGATCGCCTCGCCCTCGCTGGCGCGCCCGCCCGCCGATACCGTCACCACGCGAATGTCTTGCAGCTTGCGTTGGTCGAGCGGCACGGCGTCGATGCGCACGCCAGCGGCAGCCGCCAGCGCCGCCTCGCCCAGCGCGTCGCCACGGGTGGAGACGCCGTCGCTCAGCAGCACCACGCGCGCCGCCGAGTCTGGCGGCACCTCGGACAAAGCGCGGCGGATAGCGAGGCCCAAATCCGTGCCGTCTCGCGCCAACTCGGCCCTTTGCGGGGCAGGCGGGTGCTCGCGTTCCCTCAGCGGATCTTCGACCATCGCGTCAGCCGCAAACGCCAGGGTGGCGATGCGGTCGCCGGGCTGCATCCCTTGCTCCGCGACGCGGATCTCGTGCTCGATGCGAGACTGGGCGCCGGGCACCAAGTCGATGCTGCGGCTGCGGTCGATCGCGACGATCACGGTGAGGCGATCCAGCTTGCGGCCGAGCTCGAGGCCGATCACGGCGAAGCCCGCGGCGCAGGCAGCAGCACCGGTAAGCGCGGCCATGGCCAGCGCGCGGAAGCGCGTGCGGCCGTGGTTGAAGCTGCGGAGCCGATGCGTCAGCCACAGCAGCACGAGCGCGACCGGGACCGCCAGCAGGGGGCGTGTGAGGCGTGCGTAGTGCACCGCCACACCTAGCGACTCCAACACGAACACCAGGGCCGGCAGGAGCGCGAGCAGGCGCAGCGCCCAAAGCAGCGGCGTCATCGCGACACCTGCCGCTCGGGTCGCAGTGGCCGAATGTTGCCAGACCGCACCGTCGCCGGCCGCCGCGTCAACCACCAGACTTGAAACACGATGGCGAGCAGCGCGATCGCTGCGGCGACGAAGCTCCAGTCTTCCGCCGAGGGAGCGACAGCGGCGCGGCTGGCTGCGAGCGCCGGACCCTCCGCGGCCGCGGCCGTGCCGGTGGGGAGCCCGCGCAGGTCGCTCTCCGTGGCGCTGGTCAGGGTCACCACGGAGAGCGAGACGCCAGGTCTGTCGCCGCCGTAGCTCAGGAGGTAGAAGCCGGGCTCATTGGGGCGTGGCACGATGGCCAGGCCGCTCCTCACCTCGAGCACGCTCTCGCGGCCGGACGGGTCCGTCAGCGTCGCCTGCGCCAGGCCTGCGGGCACCCGCACCCGCAGCGGCGGCCCGGTGCGCGCCGGGCCCACCACGTGGCTCTTGCGGTGACTGCGCGCGATTTCGGTCAAATTGCGGACGAATAGGACGAAGGAGGCCCGCAGCGGCCAGTTGCTTTCTCCGACGTCGAACCCCACCAAAGTGCCGCTACGCCCCCCTTGGGAGATGTCCACGATCAGCGGCGCCTCGCGGGCGCTGACCAGCACGCTTTGAGCGGAGGGCGGGTCGATGGCGCTGGCTTTGGCGATCGTAACGCCGTCCAGCGTGATGAAGCGCAGCCGCGGGTCCGTGCGCTCCCATGAGGTGACGCGGGGGGCTTCGAGCGGCTTGCCGACGACGGCGCCGCGACAAGGCCCAGGCGGGGGATTCACGATGACGAAGTCGCCACCCGGCAGCGTCTCCGGGCAGGCGCCGTGCACGATGACGAAAGAGTCGTCGGCGATGCCGCTGCTCGCTAGCTCCGTGAGCGGGGCGCTCAAGAGCTCCAAGTCCGGATCGGCCAGCAGCGCGCGCTCGAACCAGGGGCCCGCGTGCGGGGGCGCGGCCACGGCCGTGAGCTTCCGGCTTGGGGGCACGCGCCCAAAGGCGCGGTCGTCGATGGCCAGAGCGTCCTTGGGTGCGAGCTCGACGATCAGGCCCGTGCCGGCGTCGCTCGGCGCGGCCTCGAAGCTCAGCACGACAGGCGCCTTTTGTCCCGGCTCGAGGCGGAGCTTGCGCGACGCGAGCACGGTGGGCGAGCTCCGCTGCTTCAAGGTGACGAAGACGTCGCGAGGCTTCGTGGCAAAGCTCGCCACCTCCGTGAAGACCTCGACGCGGTCCGGCGCGGTGGCGCCGCGCGAGGGGTCTGCCGAGCGACCGACTTCGAGCCGCACGATGGCGGTGTTGTCGACCGGCTCGCCCACCTTCACGACGCTGAGCGGCACCTTCGTCTGCGGCAGCGGCCCCGAGAGCCCTTCGGCGTCGCTGATCACGACGATCCGGCGATTTCCGCCGCGCTGCGCGAGCTGCTCATTGGCGAGCGCGATGGCCGCGTCGAGCCGGCCTTCCACTCCGTGAGCCTGGAGCGCGTCGAGCCGGCTGCGGACGCGAGCCATGTCGCGGTCCGCCGGCATGACGACGTAGGGCTCGCTGCCGGCTTCGATCAAGAGCACGTCGGCGCCGGGAGCCAGCGCTCGCAGCACCCGCTGAGCCGCGCTCTTGGCCGCCGAGAAGCGCGACTCGCCATTCGCTTCGGCCAGCATCGAGGCGGTGCTGTCGAGCACGATCGCGACGTGCTCGGAGTCCAGATAGGCGCCGCGCAGCGTAGGTCGCGCGAAGGCGAGCCCCAGGGCCAAAAGCGCCAGCGCCTCCACGATCAGCAGGAGCCGGCGCCGCAGGCGCTGCCAGGGGCTCTTGGCCAGCATGTCGCGCGCCGCTGCTTGCCACAACCAAGTGGACGACACACGCACCCGCTGACGCCTCACCCTGAGCACGTACAGCAGCACGAGGGGTCCGAGCAGGCCGAGCAGCCACAGGCCTGAGGGGTTCCCGAGCGCGGGGGGCACGCGGCGAGTCTAGCCTACATCTCAGCGGCGCGGACCGCGCTCGCCGTAGCGCGCGAGGAGCGCCTCGTGGGCGGCCTCGCGCTCTCTAGCAATGTCTTCGAGGATGGCGTCGATGGCGGGCGCGCCGACCTGAAGCACCGTGCTCAGGTTCTGCTCGGCGATGCGCTCGCGTACCGGCTTGGGTGCGGGCGCCGTAAGGGCCGAGAGCGACGCCAGCGAGAGGGTGGATATGTCCACGAAGGCGGTGCCGGCGGATAGCCCTTTTATGGCAGAAAGCGCGGATTTTCGCACCAATTGAAGCGTTGGG
>JAEYOT010000677.1 GCA_023411445.1 Pseudomonadota bacterium | reverse complement strand
GTCGAGCGCGCTCCCGTCGCGCCCGGCGCGCCACCACGTCCCCGGCACCAGCACCTCTCCGCCGCGGTGGACGTGGCGCTCACCGCTTTCCCCGCGACTGGCGATCCCGCGATTGACGAAGCCAGCGCCAACGAGCGAGCCGTGCAGGAGCTGCTCGACGGCACCCTGCGCGTGGACGTGTGCGTGCAGCGCTTGCCGGGGCCGGGCTTCGCGGTAGAGGTCACGCTGGATAATGTCAACGCCGGGCACTCCTTTCCCAGCGGCTCGACGCACAACCGCGACCTATGGATTGAGCTGATCGCCTTCGACGCCGAGGGGAGCGTGCTGTACGAAAGCGGCGCCCGGTACGGCGAAGCGGCGAGCGACGCCGACGCGGACCTGTGGTCGTTGAAAGACCGCCTGCTGGACGAAGACGGACAGCCGACGCACGCGCTGTGGCGGGCCGCCAGCATCGAGCGACGCGCGCTCCCTGCCGCCGTGACGAGCGATCTCACGGATCCGCGATTTTACCGGAACCACCAGCTGCGGCGTTTTCCGCTCGCTCCGGACGCCGCAATTTCGGGCGAGCCCGCCCGCGTCACCGTGCGAGCGCGGCTGCGTCCAGTGCCGCTAGCGGCGCTGGACGAGCTGATCGCCGAAGGCTACCTGGCGGCGAGCGTGAAGAAGCGCGTGCCCACCTTCGATCTCTTGCCCAACCGCCATCTGGCGGCCGACGCGAACCTCGGCCAGCTAGCGGAGGTGACGTTCGAGTGGAGCGAGGTCGCGCGGAGCTCCGGGCGCGTCGACGCCTGGCGTGACGCCACCACGCCCTTCGTGAAAGATTGCTTGGGCATGCCGAGCAAGCGAGGTCCACGATGAGGCTGAACGCGCTCGTCGCGCCGTGTCTGCTCGTGCTGGCCTGCGCCAACGATGAGCCGAAGGATCCGCCTCTTGGCGCGGGGGGGGCTGAGCACGAAGCCAACTGTGACGGGCGCGGCGTCCGGCTCGCCGCCGGCCACACTCTCTCGACCGAGGAAGGCGTGACGGTCGAGCTTGCGTCGCTGCTGCCGGAGTCGCCCGTGCAGGGCGACAACACCTGGGAGCTGCGGCTCACGAGGGATGAAGAGCCGCTCGCAGGCGCCACGTTGCGCGTATTGCCTTGGATGCCAGATCACGAGCACGCCTCGACGAAGATCGTCCAGGTGCGCGAGCGTGCGCCGGGAAGCTACGAGCTTTCACCCGTGTATCTCGGCATGCCGGGCTATTGGGAGGTAGGGGTCGACGTGGCGCTGGAAGACGAGCAGCTGGGCAGCGTGGGCTTCGACCTCTGCTTGGAGCAGGAGTGAGCGCGAGACGAGCGAGCAGGCTAGCCGGGGGCTTGCTGGCGCTGGCCAGCGTGCTGAACGCCGACTGGGCTAGCGCCAACGGGCGATTCCCTCGCGCGCAGCGCTTGCTCGAGCAGGGCGGCGACGACCGGCGCCTGCTGCTGGCCGCGACTTACGGCTTGCTCAGCACGACGGATCGCGGCGCGAGTTGGTGGCACATCTGCGAGCTCTCGTTTGGCCTGGTGCCAGCTCCAGCAGATCCGCTGCTGGAGGTATCCAGCGCCGGAATGCTGGCGGGCCTGCTGAACGGCGTCACCCTGTCGCGTGACGATGGCTGTGACTTCGACGTCGTGCTCGGCGCCGGCAGCGAAGAAACGGCTACGGACATCACGGTGGACAAGAGCGAGCCGGCGCGCGTGCTGGGCCTGCTCAAGCGCACCCAAGGCGCCAGCGTCGCGAGCGAGCTGCAACAATCGCGCGACGGCGGCCGCAGCTTCGAGCCATTGGCTGACCTACCGGCGGGGTTCGACTTCCCGCTCACCGTGGACATCGCTCCTTCGGAGCCCGCCCGCGTGTACGTAAGCGGCGTCACCGGCGGCAACGTCGGTCAGGTGCTGCGCTCGGACGACGGCGGGGCGTCGTGGCAGCCGCCGTTCACGCTTCCTGGCACGAGCTACGTCAACGCTCCCTTCATCGCCGCCGTGGATCCGAGCCGCGCGGAGCTGCTGTTCGTGCGCACGGATGGGCGCGAGCTGGACGGCGAGCGCGTTTGGGCGAAAGACTCGCTGTTCATCGGCGACATGACGGGCGCTGAGGGCTGCGGGGCGCCTGGGTTTTGCGAGGCGCTGTCGGTGCGGGCCAAGCTGCTCGGCTTCGCGCTCTCTCCGGAGGGCGATCGAGTGTTGATCGGCCTCGGCGATCCTCGAGATCCCGCGTTCGAGGTCGACGCCCGGTTCGTCGGCCTGTACAGCGGCGCCACCGCCGATCTGCTGGCGGCGCCCGCGGGCGGCTCGTTTCCGCCGCCTGGCTTCGAGCGGGTCCACGCCGCGCCGGTGAGCTGCGTTAGCTGGACGACTCATGGCATCTACGTGTGCACCTCGCAGCAGCAGACGGGCTTCGCGCTCGGCTTCGCCGCGGACGTGGCCAGCCTGGAGCGCGGCGAGCTCGAGCCCTTGCTGGACCTGAGCGCCGTCCAGGGGCCGCTCGCCTGCCCGTCCACCACCAGCACCGCCAGCTGCGGCGCCGATT
>JAEYOT010000674.1 GCA_023411445.1 Pseudomonadota bacterium | reverse complement strand
AACGCGAGCAGCGCCGCCCCGAACGCCGCCACGCCGAGCGGGACCAGCAGCGAGAGCTTGAGGCCGGGGTGTAGCTGCTCCGGTAGCAGCGCGCGCGCCACCAGGAGCACGGCGACCATGGCCAGCGCGCACAATGCCGGCAGCAGGCACGGCTTGAGCTGGGCGCGAAGGTCCAGCCCCGCCGCGCCCTGCAGCTGCCGCGCCGTCACCGCCTGCCCGATGAGCTCGCGCGTCATCCAGACAGCCAGCGCCGCGCCGAGCGACGGCATGCGCGTCACCGCTACCGCCACCGTGACGAACGACAGCTCCGCCGCTTTGGCGGTCACCAGATCCCGCGGTCGACCCAGCGCCGTGAGCAGCGGCGCCACCAGCACGCGCGGCGCCTGCAGCAAGACCAAGCACGACAGAGCCGTGACGTAGGGCGCGGCAGCGCGCCACTTGGCCCCGAACATCACCTCCACCAGCTCCGGTGCGACTAGTCCGAGCCCGAGGAACGACGAGTAGAGCAGCAGGCACGCCAGCTTGGTGGCGCGTTGGAAGGCGTCGCGCAGCCGCGCCGTGTCTTGCTGCATGCCGGCCAGCACCGGCAATGCCACCTGCGTCGCCGCGGTGGCCGCTACGGCCCAGAAAACGTCGACCGTGCGGAAGGCGAGGTTCAAGTAGCCGGCCAGCTCCAGGCCAAGGAACAAGCCCGCCGCGATCGTGAACAGGCGCTTGATGGCGAACCCCAAGAACAGCGTGGACACCGAGTACACCCCGAAGCGTGAGAGCTCCTTGAGCTCGACCACGCCGAGCGCCAGCTGCGGGCGCTCGCGGGTCGTCGCCCACAGGTAACCGGAGCCCACCGCCTGGATCAGCACCTGCTGCGCGATAAGCCCCCAGATCCCCGCGCCGCCCACGATCAGCACCACGCCGATCAGGGCGCCCGTGACGCGGCCGATGAGCGAGCGGAAGGCCAGCGCTCGAAAACCGAACGTCTTTCGCTGCCGCGCCACGATCGTGGCGCTCAGCGCCGCGAACGGCAAGCACAACGACATCGCGCACGCTACCTTCGCCGCCCCCGGATCCCCTACCGCCGACGCCAGCAGGGGTGAGGTCACGCAAACGAGCAGCGCCAGGGCGAGGCTCGCCAACAGCCCCGCGCTGAACGCCGTGTTCCAGTGGCGCTCCGTCACGCGCTGGCGCTGCACCAAAGCGTCGTGGAAGAACATGGTCACGAGGACCTGCAGGATCTCGATCAGGCTCAGCACCACGGCGAACAAGCCGAACGTCGCGGCTGACAGCAGGTGTGCGTAAGTGACGAGCGTGCCCAGCGAGATGGCCGCCAGCCCGCCGTTCTCCACCAGGCTCCACAGTGCGGAGCGGGCCGCGCGCCCCTGCTGCGAGCTCAAGCCACCTCCGCGCGCCGGAGCAGCGCCGGCAGCGCCCGGCGCACGCGCTGCTTGACCTCTTCTCGCTGGAAACGCAGGCGGATCAGCTGTTTGGCCAGCGTGACCGGCGCGACGCTGAGCACGCCGCACCACACGCCGTGCGCCAAGCTCAGCTGCCACGGGTAACGCTCGCGTAGTAGCGTCGCGAGCGCAGCGCGAAGCAGGCGCGCGCGGGAATCCTGCTCCGCGCCGGTGTAGCTCAGGCCTAGCGCCTGCGCCATCAAGCGGTAGTTGATGAAGGCGATCTCGTGATCGAGCGCGCTCTCTTCAGGCAACGCGACACCGCGCGCGTGCGCGTGGCGCTGCATCAGCGCAAGCTCCGCGCGTCGGCGCTCGATGCGCGCCGGCAGCCGCTGGGTGTCGCCGCCGCGGGTGGACCATGCGTTGTGCCCGTGGACGCGGTAGCTGGCGAGCACGCGCGGAATCGTCACGATCTCCCCGTAGATCGGCGCCACGCTGTTGAGCACGCCGTCGGGACCGAGTGACTTGGTGAGCGGGAACACCTCGCGCGCGTACCAGCGCGAGTAAGCGTTACCGACCGACACCGGCCAGCGGTACGTTCCGGTACGGCGAAACGACTCGCGCGCCCGCTGAGCGTCGTACGCTAGGTCGAAGTGACAGAACTTGCGCCCGAGGTCCTGCCCGTCGGCGTCGATGATGCCCAGATCGTACTGCACTTTGGCGACGCGCGGCGACCACGCCGCCGCCACGCTGGCGAGCGCGTCGGGCGCGAGCACGTCGTCGGCGTCTAGCAGCACGATGATGTCGCCGTTACTGGCCTCGAAGCCGCGATTGTAGGCGGCGATATTGCCACCGTTCGGTTGATCGATGATCTCGACGCGGTCGGCGTAGCGCGAGATGACCGAAAGGGAGTCGTCCGTGGAGCCGTCGTTGACGACCACGATCTGCACGTGCGGGTAGCTCTGCGCGAGCGCGCTCTCGAGCGCTTGCGCCACGTAGCGTCCATAGTTGTAGCAGGTGACGATCACGCTGATCAGCGGCATCGGTCGCGTCATGTGGCCTCGGCTTCAGTGGCTATGCCCGGCGACGACGCCGCGGCAGCTCGCTCGTGCGCGCTGGGCAACAGCCCCACCAGCACGAGCGAGAGGAAGTTGTGCTCCGCGGACAGCAGGTGACCGCCCAGGATGAGCCAGCCCCAAAACAGCGCGGCGCGCAGCTGCAGCGGCACGCTGGTGCGGCGCAGCATGGTGGCAAACAGGGTCACGAAGGTGACGAGGCCGACGCCGCCATACTCGAACAGCAACTTGGCCCAGGTCGGATCGTGAAACTCGTAGTCACGGACGGTGCGGAAGATGGTGCCGGGCCCGTGTCCGAACCAGGCGGTGACCGGCTCGGCGTCGATGCCCTCCAGCACCAGGCGCAGCGGCGCGATGTAGCGCATATGCGCGCTGCTGTGCTGCGACTTGAACTCACCGACGCGATTGACCGTGTAGGAC
>JAEYOT010000648.1 GCA_023411445.1 Pseudomonadota bacterium | reverse complement strand
GTTCATGGCCTTGCACATGATGTAGCTGAGGATGGCGCCGCTCGAGCCGACCAGCGCGCCGGTGATGATGAGCAGATCGTTGCTGAGCATGAAGCCGGCCGCAGCCGCCGCCCAACCCGAGTAGCTGTTGAGCATGGAGACGACGACCGGCATGTCCGCGCCGCCGATCGCGAGCACCAAGTGCACGCCGATGAAGCCGGCGATGCCGGTCATGATCAGGAGCGGAGTCAAGCCCTGCTCGTGTGAGACACCGACGAAGCGCAGCGCCAGCACGACGCAGACGCCGAGCAAGCCGGCGTTGAGCGCGTGGCGCCCCGGCAGCAGCAAGGGCTTGCTGCGGATGCTGCCGCGCAGCTTGAGGAACGCGATCACCGAGCCGGTGAAGGTGAGCGCGCCGACGAACACCCCGACGAAGATCTCGATCTCGTGCAGCAGCCGCTCGGCGGAGCTACCCATGGCGTGCGCGCCCAGGTAGCTGGCGATGCCGACCAGCACCGCCGCCAAGCCCACGAAGCTGTGCAGCACCGCGACCAGCTCCGGCATGGCTGTCATGGCCACGCGCGAAGCGAGCAGCGCGCCGATGCCAGCGCCGATGGCGATCGCCGCGGCGAGCAAGCCGAAGCTGGTCACGTGCCCCAGCGCCGTGATGGCCACGGCCAGCAGCATGCCGACGATGCCGAAGGCGTTGCCGCGCCGCGCGGTGCTCTGCGCGCTCAAGCCGCCCAGGCTCAAGATGAAGAGCACACCGGCGACCAGGTAGGAAATGGTGATGAGACTGCCCGGGATGTTCATGCCTGCGCCCTCACCTCTGGAACATCTTCAGCATGCGCTGGGTGACGAGGAAGCCGCCCGCGATGTTGATGGTGGCGATCAAGACGGCGATGGCCGAAAGGATCACGACCGGTGACTCGATCGGCCCGGAGATTTGCAGCATGCCGCCGACCAGGATGATGCCGCTCACTGCGTTGGTGACGCTCATGAGCGGCGTGTGCAGCGCGGGCGTCACGTTCCACACCACCTGCCAGCCGATGAAGCAGCTGAGCACGAACACCGTGAGGTGACCCACGAAGGCCGGCGGCGCGAAAGCCCCCGCGAGCAGCAGCGCCACCAGCGCCGCCACGATCAGACCGAGCGAAGCGCCGGTGCTCTCCGGAGCCTTCTTGACCACGGGCGGCGGCACGCTGGGCGCGCGCTCGCGGCGCTCCACCTTCGGCGGCTCCTTGCGCGGCGGCGGCCACAAGAGCTCGCCCTCGCGCAGCACGATCGCGCCGCGCACGACCTCCTCGTCCAAGTCGATGTGGAAGCTCTTGGCGCCCCCCATGTCGGCCAGCAGGTGCGTCAAGTTGGAGCCGTAGAGCTGGCTGGCGGTGGGCGCCAAGCGGCTCGGCAAGTCCACGTAACCGATGATGGTGACGCCGTGGCGCTCGATCACTTGCCCGGGTTGGGTGAGCGAGCAATTGCCGCCGGACTCCGCGGCCATGTCCACGATCACCGAGCCTTGCCGCATCGCCTGCACCATGTCCTCCGTGATCAAGACGGGGGCGGGCTTGCCCGGGATGAGCGCGGTCGTGATGATGATGTCGACCTCTTTGGCTTGCTCCAAGAACAGGGCCATCTCGGCCGCGATGAACTCCTTGCTCATCTCCTTGGCGTAGCCACCGGCGCCGCTACCGTCCTCGTTCAAGCTGACGGTCAAGAACTCCGCGCCCATGCTCTGCACTTGCTCGCGCACCTCCGCGCGCGTGTCGAAGGCGCGCACGATGGCGCCCAAGCCACGCGCGGCGCCGATGGCCGCGAGCCCTGCCACGCCCGCTCCGATCACCAGCACCTTGGCCGGCGGCACCTTGCCGGCGGCGGTCATTTGCCCGGTGAAGAAGCGACCGTAGAAGCTTGCCGCCTCGATCACCGCGCGGTAACCGGCGATGTTCGCCATCGAGCTCAGGGCGTCCATCTTCTGTGCGCGCGTGATGCGCGGCACCTGATCGATGGCCAGCACGGTGGCCTTACGCTTGGCCAAGCGCTCGACCAGCTCCTGATTCTTGGCGGGAAAGATGAAGCTTATCAGCGCCGCACCTTCGCGCAGCAGCTCCGCCTCGTGCACGCCCAGCTCAGGATGCTGCTCGGGCGGCTGCACTTTGAGCACCAGGTCCACGTCTTGCCACACTTGCTGCGGCTCGGCGGCGATGGTGGCTCCCTGCGCCTCGTACTCGGCATCCTTGAACGACGCGCCAGCGCCGGCGTCCTTCTCGACCAGCACCTCGAAGCCGAGCTTGCTCAAGCGCGCCACCGTCTCCGGAGTCGCCGCCACACGCCGCTCGCCACGCCTCACTTCTTTCGGAACGCCAACCTTCATGGACCTCGTTCCTCGCTCGAGATTTATCGAACCAAGCACAGAGCCTGCCACACCGGATCCGAGGCGTACAGAACCGAACCAGTGTAGGTATGCCTCAAAATTCGAGGCGTTTTCGCCGACCTCCTCACCGGCTGCGCGGCGGATGACGACTCGCGGAGGCGGAATGTCTCTGCAGTGCGAGCAGCCGCCGCTTCCGAAGACGTAGGCGGCGCCGTATCAGAGCTGCGGGCGCGACAAGGCTTCTGCTCGCACTTCGCTCTCGTGCTCTAGGGCATCCCCGCTCCCCCTCCCGCACTCCGGAGACCTGTCACGCCACGGCAGCCCGCTGCAAACTGGGCTGCGGGGTGGCAGCCCCTGCTCACTCAAGATCCGCGCAGGTCCAGGAGCAGGTCTGCGGCGAGCACGACGTGCTCGACGGGCTCTGAGCGCGCGACGATGGCGCGCACTTCGGTGAGGTAAGCCTTTTGTAGCTCGCGCAGGCGCTCGAGATCCGCGGAGGAGACGCCGAGCAGGTTGTACATGAGGCCGCGATCGCCAGCTTCCACGCGCGCGGCACCGCGGCGGAGCCACCAGGCGCGCAGGCGGCGCGCGGCGTCCGGATCGCGGCGAGTGTCCAGCGCCATCACTTGTTTGATCTGCCAGCGCGAGCCTTGCCACAGGATCTGTCCGCTCTCGTTCAGGCGCTTCAGACATTCGGCTTCTTCTTGCTCCGTGATGCCGATGCGACGCGCGATCCAGCCCTCTTCGTGGCACGGGAGCGCGGCGTAGCTGGATAGCTCGAGCGCGCGCAGCACGGCTTGGGACCACGGCTCGTCGTAGGCGAGGCGGCGAGCGACCGTGAGCTGCTCCCACTGCTGGCGCACGCTGGGCAGCTCGCGCGGGTCCACCAGCTGCTCGATGAAGTCCAAGAGGCGCAGCGACGCGGCCTCGATCAGGCGGAGGAAGTCGGGCAAGCGCGGCTCGGCGTCGCCGGACAGGAAGCGCGCGATGGCGAAGCGACTCTTGCCGCTGTAGCGCGCGAGCTCCACCAAGCTGGTGCTGCCACGCAGATCGCTCAAGAAGGCGGCGACACCGGCGGGCGTGGTCGGCTCCTGCTCGTCGAGCCAGCGCGGCGCCGTGCGGTAGAATTCGCGCAGCGCGCCCTGAACGTCCACGCCGACGCGCGCCGCTACCTGCAGGGCTCGCGCGGCGGTGGGGAAGCTGTGACCGCGCTCCCACTGGTGCACCACATTGCTCTTGAAGCCGAGGCGACGGCACAGCGCCTGCTGGGAGCGTTTTCCCCGCAGAGCGCGCAGTAATTCAGCTGCCAAACGCTCGTAGTCCATGTGTAGAGCTTCGCACATTGTGACGCGCCATGGAGCCATGATATGTGCGAACTGGATCTTGCCCGGAGCCGCCCCGGGGCGTACCTTGAAGGCGTTCGGAGGGTTTCTCCATGCGATTTCACGTGCTCCCAATGGTTGGTCTCGCGGTCATGGTGCTCGGCTGCGCGGGTGGGCAGACGGGCGACTTGTCCGGCAACTCGAACGACGGCGGCGAGACGGCCAGCAACGGCTGCATCGAGCGGCGGCAGAAGCTGGCCAGCCTGGACGAGGTGACGGACTACGGCAGCGGCGAGCAGCTGCTGGCCTACGCCGAAGGCAGCTTCGAGGCTCCGCTCAGCTGGAAGGAGCCGGAGGCGGGCGCCTCGTGGAGCGTGGGCCCGGAGTCGGGGACGAGCGCGATTCAGCTCGAGGTGACGCGCGGGCAGAGCGCCTACCTGCTCACCTACGAAGCGGAGAAGCCGCAGGGCGGCATCGAGATCGGCAGGATCTGCCCGGAGCCGCAGCTCGGCGTGGAAGCGCACGTGACGGTGACGACGGAGGGCGGCGCGCTGGCAGAGTCGTTCGACACGCTGCTGCGCGGCACGGGCGGCGGCTTGGCAACGCTGAGCGTGCCGCTGAGCTTGAGCAAGCTGGATGGTACGCTCGAGGTGTCGACCTCCAATCCGGACGCGAAGCTGGTGCAAGTGACCTTGGATGCGACGCTGACTGCTGCGGGCTCCACCGGGAGCATCAGCGGCGTCGAGCAGGTCAATCACGGCGCGGTCAGCTCAGCCGGGCGGGCCTTGCTGGCGGTTTGGCCGGACGCGCCCGCCTGCAGTGGCGATGCTTTCTACGGCGCCACCGGGCTGAGCGTCGCCGCGGACGACGACGCGCTCGGCATCACGGGCGAAGCAGCCGCCGAGCTGCTCTCCAGCATGACACCGGTGGACGTGCAGTGGCTCGATGGCGAAGCGACCGAGCTCACGCTCACGACCACCCTGCTGGGTGAAGGCTGCCTGCGCGCCACGCACAGCGCCATCCCGGGCGACCCGAGCGGCACCACCACGTACCCCGCGCGCTTCGAGCTCCGCAGCGCCGACGGCCGCCTGGAGGGCGAGTACACCGGCACGCTAGTGAGCTATCCGGACGGCGCGCAGCACGGTGTGACCGCGCAAGCGCAGCTCACACTGACGCCCGCGGAGGTCGAGGGTAGCGGCTTCGCCGGCGCCAGCGTGCCGAGCGGCGTGGAGCGCCTGGCTGTAGTGTTCGAGGCGCGCCGCGAGGGCGTGATCGCGAGCGGCTCCGTGCGCCTGAGCGGCTTGACCGATCCGCAGTGCGTGACAGAGCCGCAAAACCTGCCCGGGATGGGCAGCGGAGTGCCCGGTTGTCCCGGCGTCACCGTCACGCCGATCGAGGCCGCTTCTTGGGGCGAGCCCTGAGGGCAAGGCTCAGAGCGGACCCGTAATGGCGCGCCGCACGGCGGCGAGCGGCGCGCTGTCCGAGAGGGTGACGCCCTCGCCGCTCCGCTGCACGCCGAGCTGCATGAGCAGCGCTTCCAAGTCGAAGGCGCTGCCGCGCGGCGCGTGAGCCGCGGCGATGGGCGCAAGCGTGGGCGCCCCGAGCGCGCCATCGATCGTCGCGATCGTCTCGGCCAGCGAGCGCACCTCGCTCGCGTG
>JAEYOT010000625.1 GCA_023411445.1 Pseudomonadota bacterium | reverse complement strand
GACGCGAGCGGCGCGCCGAATGTGCCTTACGCCTTCGCTCCCCTCCGCGTGGACTCACAGGCGAGCGCCCGAGCGGCCGAGCGCGCGCTGTTTCGTTCGTTGCGCAAGCCGCAGGACGGCTGGACCTCGACTCACCTCAACCGCCACATCTCGCTCTTCATCTCACGCTGGCTCGTGAAGACGCCGCTGCGTCCGATCCAGGTGTCGTTGGCGATCTTGGGCGTCGGCATCGCTGGAGCCATCATGGCGGCGCAGGGTGGCTACTGGCCGCTGTTGGTCGGCGCGCTCTTGTTCCAAGCTCAGAGCGTGCTCGACGGCTGCGACGGCGAAATGAGCCGCGTCACGCACCGCGGCTCCCGCACCGGTGAATGGCTGGACACGATCGGCGACGATCTGACCAACTACGGCTTCTTCGGCGGCGCCGGCCTCGGCCTGTACCGCAGCAGCGGGCAAGCGCTGTATTTGTGGGCGGGCATCGTGTGCGTCGCGTGCGGCGTCATCGCGAGCGGCCTGGAGTACCGCTACCTGATCAAGATCGGCTCGGGTGATCTGCTCAAATACCCGCTGAGCCAGGCCAGCAGCGGCTCCGGCAAGCTCGCCTTCCTGGCGCCGCTGTTCAAGCGCGACACCTTCGTGCTGCTCACGTTGCTGGCGGCGGCGCTCAAGCTACTGGGGCCGATGCTGTGCGTCTTCTCGCTCGCCGCGCTCGGCATCTTGTTCTCGGTGCTGAAGACAGAGCTGCGCCTGGCTCGTGAGGCGCGCGCCGCGGGGGCGGTCAGGGGCTAGCCTCGTGCCGCGCGTCCGACCCTTCGCGCTCGGCTTGCTCAGCCTGCTGCTCTCCCGCGCCGCGGTCGCAGGCCTGCCAGGGGAAGGCGAGCCGATCCTCACGAACGACTAC
This sequence comes from Pseudomonadota bacterium, assembly GCA_023411445.1. GTDB lineage: Bacteria > Myxococcota_A > Polyangia > Polyangiales > Polyangiaceae > PMG-095. Next base: position 1,620 of record JAEYOT010000625.1, on the reverse strand, counting down.
ACCATCGACCTGTTCCAAGGGCCGGTGCTGTCCGCCACGCGCGTGATTGGCCTGGCCGGCGCGTTCGTGGCGATCGCCGACGGCGTCGAGGGCAGCGCCATCAACCCAGCCGCCACGGCGGCGCGCACGCCCTGGTCCTACGGGCATTTCGACTACGACTTGGGGGTCGGGCTCACGTTCCCATCGTCCATCGCTAACACGGACTTCTGGAACTCTGGGCGCCGAACGGAGCTGCCCAAGTCGGACACGCTCGGCTTTCTGTTCCTCAACTTGGCGCTCGATCTGCAGTTCGGACGCTGGGGCTTCGGCGTGGTCAGTGATTTTCAACAGTACTCGCTCAGGCGTGGCGAGGACGAGGCAGTGGACGTGGAGCGGGATCGCCTCGCCGCCCAGATCGCGATCGGGCACCTGCAGGTGGCGCACGCGTTCGCCGACGGACAGCTCTTGGTGGGCGTCGGGCTGCGCACCACCGGCATGACCGTCACGAAGGAGAACAACACCAGCATCACCAGCCAGGAGCTGTTCTCGACCGTCGGTACCGGCTTCGAGGCGGGCGTCATCTGGAAGCCAACCGACTGGCAGATCCGCGTGGGCGCGGCCTTTCGCGACGGCTTCACGACGGAGGCCTCACCCGAGAGCAAGTTTCAGCTGTACGAGGACGATCCGACCAACCGCTTGTTCTTGCCTGCGCGCGTGAGCCTGCCCTGGGACGTAAACGTAGGCTTCGCAGCGCAGCTGGGCCCGCGGCCGCTCAACCCGCACTGGATCGACCCCTTGATCGTGCTAGAGCCAATGCGGCGCTACTTGGAGTGGCGCGCGCACGAGCGCGAGCGACGGGTGCGCGCCGCGGAGCGACTCGTCGATCCCCAGGAGACGCCGCGCGAGCGGCGCCGGCGCTTGCGCAAGCTGCACGCCGAGCTCCGCGCGGAGGCCGAGCTCGACGAGCGCGAAGAAGAGCGAGTGGAGCGCGACTTGCGGCGCCGGCTACGCAAGCGCTACCACGAGCTCGATCGCTTCTACGTCCTGGTCACCACCTCCCTCACCATCTCCGGCTCCGTGCCCCGCGCGGTCGGCATCGAGTCGATGCTGGAACGTCGCGTCCAGCGCTCCGGCGAGAGCATCAGCCTGTCACCACACCTGGGCGTCGAGACCGAGCTGCTGCCGCACTGGCTACGCCTGCGCGGCGGCTCCTACCTGGAGCCGTCCCGCTTCGCGAGCAACCCCAAGGGCGCGCGGCTACACGCTACGTTCGGCTTCGATCAGAAGGTGCTAGGGTGGGACGTATTCGGTACGTTCCCCGAGGACACGGAGTGGCGCATCAGCGGCTCGCTGGACGCGGGACGCAGCTACCTCGGCTGGGGTATCGCGATCGGAAACTGGCGATGAAACTCGTACTCGCGGCGTTGCTGCTCTGCTCGGCCCTGTCCTGCTCCAAACCGGAAGAAAAGCCGCGCCGGACCGAGCCCTGGCTGGCGACTCCGAGCGCCGACCCCAGTGCCGTCCCGGCTACGGGTCCACTGAAGCTCGAGCTACTGGCGGACAGTCGGGCGCGCTTCACGCTCACGGGTCGCCGCGCCAAGCCGAGCGGCAGCGTGCCGCTCGCGAGCGGCAGCATCGAGC
>JAEYOT010000585.1 GCA_023411445.1 Pseudomonadota bacterium | reverse complement strand
GCTCGGCGGTGTCGAACTCGCCGTCGGCGTTGGCGACCAGGAACGCAGCCTCCACCACTGACTCGAACAGGCGCGCCGCCTCCGGATCGAAGCCGGTAGGCTGGGTGACCTCGTCTCCCCCCGACTTCCAGCCGTAGGAAGCCGCCGCGATGCTGAGGATGGACGCCTTCGAGTTGCCAGCGGCATACGACGGCGCCCGGCTGAGCTGGGTCGCGACCTTACCGAGGAGGCTTTCGTTCGGAACCGACATGGCTGGGCCTAGTGGTAAAACCAGTTACGATGCTAGTTCCGCTGCAACCATTCTGCGAGCCATTTCTGACTGACAGCTCCACTCGGCCCAAGGCTCAGGCGGGGGCGCTCGCGGAACGGCGCGCTCAACGACGGACGAGCGACGCAGCGGGGATCAGCGGCTGGCCGTCGGGCAGGTCAGGCAAGGCGCGTGACGGTGCTGCGGTCGGATTCAGCTGAGCGGCGACGAAGCCTTCCGCCGCGTGGTAGCTCGACCGCACCAATGGGCCGGACGCGACGAACGCAAAGCCGAGCGCGTTCGCCTCACGCTCGTAGCGTGCGAACGTGTCCGGCTCCACGTAACGCATGACGGGGGCGTGCTTGGGCGTCGGCCGCAGGTATTGACCGAGCGTCACGATGTCCACCCCGGCGCGGCGCAGGTCCGCCATGGTCTCGATCACTTCGTCGTCGGTCTCCCCGATGCCGACCATGATCGAGCTCTTTACGTAGCGCCCGCTGGCGCGCTCCTTGGCATAGCGCAGCACGTCGAGCGAGAGATCGTAGTCGCAGCGCTGATCGCGGATCTTCGGGGTGAGGCGCCGCACGACCTCGATGTTGTGCGCGAACACGTCGGGGGCGGACTCGAACAAGCTGTCCAGATCGCGCCGGCGGCCGCCGAAATCCCCCACGAGCGCCTCGATGATCAGCTCCGGGCAGCGGGTGCGCAGCTCGGCGATCGTCTGCGCTACGTGAGCCGCACCGCCGTCCAGCAGATCGTCCCGATCCACCATGGTGAGCACGACGTAGCGCAGGGCAAGCTTGGCGATCGCCTTGGCCACGTGCACCGGCTCGCGCGGATCCACCGCGCCGCCCGGCTGGCCCGTGGTGACGGCGCAGAAGCGGCAGCCGCGCGTGCAGGTATGCCCCAGCACCATGATGGTGGCAGTGCCGGCGCTCCAGCACTCGCCCACGTTCGGGCAGCGCGCCTCTTCGCAGACCGTGTTGAGGTCCAGGCCGCGCAGCGTCTGCTTGATGCGCGTGTAGTTGTCGCCGCCGGGCGCGCGCACCTTCAGCCACGGGGGCTTGGGCTCTTTGATCGGCAGCGGCGCGCTCATCAGGACTCCGCGATCAGCTTCGAGAGCAGCTCGTTCACGAGCTTGGGATCGGCAGAGCCGCCCGTCTCCTTCATGACCTGACCGACGAGGAAGCCGATGACGCCCTTCTTGCCTGCTTTGACGGATGCCACTTGGTCCGGAAAGCTTGCCACGATCTTCTTGACCGCGCCCTCGATGGCGCCGGCGTCCGAGACGACCTTGAGGCCCTTCTGCTTCACGATTTCCGAGGGAGATTTGCTGGGATCCGCCTCGTGGGCAGCCAAGACCTCCTTGGCTTGCTTGCCGCTGATCTGCCCGGATTCGAGCAAACTGAGCAGGTCCCGCGCTGCCTCGACGGAGATGGTGAACTCGGCGGAGAGCCCGTGCGTCTTGGCGCCACGCAGCACGTCGTTGGCGACGAAGTTGGCGACCTTCACCGGGTCCTTGAAGCCTTGGCGTGCCTGCTCGAAGTAGCGCGCGTAAGCCGGGTGCGCGCTGAGCGTGACGGCGGTGCCGAGCGGCAGACCCAGCTCACTAGTCCAGCGAGCGCGCAGCGAGCCGGGCGACTCGGGCAGCTCCGCCTTGGCCTTGCTCACCAGCGCCGCGTCGATCACGAGCGGCGGCAAATCAGGCTCGGGGAAATAGCGATAGTCGTGCGCGTCTTCCTTGGAGCGGAGCGTCGCCGTCTGACCCGTGTCCGGGTCGAAGCTGCGCGTCTCCTGCGTGATCTTGCCGCCAGAGTCCAAGATCACCGTTTGCCGGGCGACCTCCGCATCGATGGCGCGCTGCACGAAGCGGAAGGAGTTGATGTTCTTCAGCTCGCAGCGCGTGCCGAACTTGTCGCTGCCGCGCGGGCGGATCGACACGTTGGCGTCGCAGCGGAAGCTGCCCTCCTCCAAGTTCCCGTCGTTGACGCCCATGAACACGAGGAGGTCGCGCAGCGCGCGCAGGTACGCCGCTGCCTCGGCGCTGGAGCGCAGGTCCGGCTCGCCGACGATCTCGACCAGCGGCACGCCCGCACGGTTCAGATCCACCACCGAGTTACCGCCGACGCCGTGCAGGTTCTTACCCGCGTCCTCTTCCATGTGCGCGCGGGTGATGCCGACGCGCTTGGTCTTGCCGTCCACCTCGATGTCCAGGTGCCCGTTCGTCGAGAACGGCTCCTCGAACTGGCTGATCTGGTAGCCCTTCGGCAGATCCGGATAAAAGTAGTTCTTGCGAGCGAAGATGCTGCTCTCGTGCACGGTGCAGCCCAGCGCCAGCGCGGTCTTCACCGCCATCTCCACGGCCTCGCCGTTGATCACGGGCAAGGAGCCCGGCAGGCCCAGGCACACCGGGCAAACGTTGGTGTTCGGCGGCTGCCCGAAATTCGTGCTGCAACCACAGAAGAGCTTGGTCTTCGTGAGCAGCTGCGCGTGGACTTCCAGCCCGATAACGACTTCGTAATCAGTCACAGCGCCGGCACTATAGCAGCCATCCCACCCCGACTCGCCCGCCCGAGCCAGCGCGAACGCACATTTTTCACACGCAGGTCGCGCCGTCAGCCTCGAGCCGGCAACACGCGGGGACCTCAGCGGCCAACGAAGATACAAAGCAACAGCGCGCAGCTCCGTACGCCATCGAGGCGCCGAAGCTGCGCGAGCTGCGAGCTCCGTGAGCTCAGTGGCCGTGGTGACGATCGAGGCCGGGATGCGAAGCGTCGCCCGGCTCGTGCCGCGGGTTGGCGGTGAGGTGCGAGCCGTCACGCCCCGGGAAGTTCATCAACAGATCCTTCTCGAAGATGAACTGGTCGCGCGAGTCGTAGGGCGCTGCGTGCATGCCGGTATCCATACGGATGGCGTCGCAGGGGCACGCCTCCACGCAGAAGCCGCAGAAGATGCAGCGCAGCTCGTCGATCACGAAGCGTTTGGGGAAGCGCTCATAGCCGCGACGCGGATCACCGGGCGGGTACTCGCCGGCCTCGATGTGAATGCACTGCGCCGGGCAAGCCGTGGAGCAGCACAAGCAGGCAACGCAGCGGGGCGAGCCATCGTCGCGGTGGGTCAGCCGATGAAGCCCGCGGAAGCGCGTGGGGTACGGGCGGCGCTGCTCCGGGTAGCTCAGCGTGTTGATACCCTCTTCGATCGACTCGAGCACCGGGTCGTTACGC
>JAEYOT010000548.1 GCA_023411445.1 Pseudomonadota bacterium | reverse complement strand
GTCGAAGGCCGCGCGGTAGACCAGGAAGGCGGCGTAGCCGAACAGTCCGATGGTGGTCAGCACCAGCAAGACTTGCCCGAAAGGTTGGGAATAGAGCTCGAGCAGCGCGCCCTTGCTGTCGGTGATGTCACCGCCGTGACCGAAAGCGGTGAGCGCCGCTAAGCCTCCGATCACCACGTACAGCACCCCGCGCGTGGCGTAGCCCGCGCGGGCCAGCCACTTCACGCCGTCTCGCGTCTCCTTCGTCGCCATGACGGCTGGCTCGATTGCACGGAGGATGCCAGCGTGAGCAGACGCCGAAGCGTGCCCTTTAGGCCCGGTGGCTGCGGCAGCCTGGCAGCAATGGGCAATTTGCCGCGTTGCGCGCTCTGTCTTGGAGCGCCCCAGACGGCGAGCTAGAAACGAGCTCGTGCCGTCAGCTGGCCGTGTGCTGCACCAAGCTGCTCGAGCCGAGCAGGCTCGGCGCTTCAGCTCGGACTTCACCAGCCAGCCGCCGTACGCCGCGCTGCATCCGGCGTTCGTGGCGGCGGTGCGCGAGTACGCCGCTTGGCCAGCGCCCGCCGACTACGATCGACTCGCTCACGCGGTGCCACAGGCGCCTGGGACGCGCTTGCCGCGCTTCGTGCTGCAATCGCGCGAGCGGCTGGCTCGGTTTGGTGGCTACGAGCGCCACGTGGCCGAGATCGGCCAGGTGCCGACACGCGAGCAAAGCTGGCACGACTTCTTCAACATGGCCGTGTGGGCTCATTTTCCGCGCACCCGTTGGGCGCTCAACCGCGTCCACACTGCGCCCACGCGCGCTCGCGTCGACCCACGTAACGGTCGCACGCCGCGGCAGAACCTGGCCGCGCAGCTCGACGAGTCCGGCATCATCGTCGCGAGCAGCGATCGTGAGCTGCTCGAGGACCTGCGCGCCTTGCGCTTCAAGTCGGCGCTGTGGCACCGGCGCGGCGAGCTGTTGGCCACCACCTGCTTTCGCATCGTCGGCCACGGCACGCTGGAGTCGCTGTTGTCGCCGCACCCGGCCCTCGCCTGCAAGGCGGTGCTGCTCGAGCTGACGCGTCCAGCCGCCGAGTACCACGACGACGCGCTCCGTTTCGAGCTCGACGAGCGAGCGGCGCGTGAGGTCGACGGCTGGGGTGAAGAGCCGGCTCGGCTGGCGCCGCTACCCGTGCTGGGCATCCCCGGTTACGCCGACGACGCGCACGAAGCGTTCTACCACGACGCGCGCTACTTCCGTGTTCAGCGCGTGCGCTCGGAGTAGCGCTCACGCGCGGCGGCGGGCTGGCTTCGTCTTCGCTTTCGTCTTGGTCTTCGGCTGCGTTTTCGCTTTGATCCTGGCTTTGGCGGCGGCCTTGAGCGGCTTTGGCTTGGTCTTCGGTTTCGTCTCGGCTTTCGCGGGCGGCTTCGCGCGGCGCCTCTTCGGCGGCGGCGCTGGCTCGACGCGCGGCGGCCGGGGCAGGGCGCGGAGGGCGATCAGCAGGTGGGAGGTCGCGGTCACCCAGCGATCCGCCCCAAAGCCGCGAAAGCCTGCGATGGCTTCGTCGAGCTCCGTGCGATCGACGTCGTCGAAGGTCAGCTCATCGAGCTTGGCCAAGCGCTGGCGCAGCTCCTCAGCGGCGTGCTCGAGCGCCGAGCTGGGCGTGCTGTGACGAACGGCTTTGGCGTGCTTGGCCAGCGCCAGTGAGGCGTGCCCCTCCAGGCCGAACTCGGCGTCGAAGCTGCGCTTCACCTGCCGCAGGTAGTCCGCCTGACGTCCGCCGAGGATGATGGCTTGAATCACGTCGTAGGCCAGGCTGAGCAGATCCGGCAGCGGCGCGCCCTGCTCGTCGATGCCGCGATCTTCGCCGCGGCCTTCGGTCAGGAACGCGAGCGCCGCGACGATCGGCCCTACGTTGACGCCCTCCTTACCGTTCGCTAGGCGCGCCACGCCCGTCTCTCGCAAGAGCAGTGTCTTGGTCTCGTCCACGTCTCGAGCCTACGGGCAGCAGGGGCTTGGTGTCACGCTCGGCTCAGTCGCTCGCGACTTCGTGCTTGCTGCTCGGGCTGCGCCAGGCCCGCTCGAACGGCAGCCGCCAAGCCCTGGGCGCGATCAGCGAATGGATCACGTTGGGGCCCCAGCTGCCCGGCGCGTAGAGCCGGACCGGGGGCGGCGCAGCCAGCAGCGGCGTCGACTTCTCCCACAGCTGCTCGATGCCGTCGCAGGAGGTAAACAGCGTGCGATCGCCGCGCATGGCGTCCAAGATCAGGCGCTCGTAGGCCTCCAGCACGTCTCCGGCGTAGCCCGTGTCGTGCATCGCGAACTGCAGGCTCAGCTTGTCGAGCCGCATACCGGGTCCTGGCCGCTTACCGTAGAAGGAGAGCGACATGCGCGAGGCGTCCGCCAGATCGAAGGTGAGGTGATCCGGCCCCTGGGCGCCGACGCCGGAGTCCGGCGGGAACATGCTCTTGGGCGGCTCACGGAAGGCGATCGAGATGATGCGCTGACCTTCGGCCATGCGCTTACCCGTGCGCAGGAAGAACGGCACCCCAGCCCAGCGCCAATTGTCGATGAAGCACTTGAGCGCGATGAACGTCTCGGTGTCGGATTCCGCGTCGACTCCCGGCTCCGCGCGGTAGCCCGCGTACTGGCCGCGCACCACGTCGGAGGGCTGGATCGGGAGCAGGCTGCGGAAGACCTTGTTCTTCTCTTCGTTGATCGGATCCGGCGCCAGCGCGGTGGGCGCTTCCATCGCCGTGAAGGCCAAGATTTGGAACAGGTGCGTCACCACCATGTCTCGGAAAGCGCCGACCGTCTCGTAGAACGCCGTGCGCTGACCGAGACCCAGCGTCTCCGGGACGTCGATCTGTACGTGGTCGATGAAGTTGCGGTTCCAAATCGGCTCGAACAGGCCGTTGCCGAAGCGAAATGCCAGGATGTTCTGCGCCGGCTCCTTGCCCAAGAAGTGATCGATCCGGAAGATTTGTTGCTCCTTGAACACCTGGTGCAAGCTGGCGTTCAGAGAGCGCGCGGACTCCAGATCCGTGCCGAACGGCTTTTCCATCACCACGCGCGAGCGCTCCACCAAGTTGGCTTCGCCGAGCAGGCGCACGGCGGGCAGGGCCGCGTTGGGCGGCACGCTCAGGTAGTGCAGGCGCCGGCTCTCGGC
>JAEYOT010000521.1 GCA_023411445.1 Pseudomonadota bacterium | reverse complement strand
CCGCCCGGCTTCTTCCCGTTCTTCGGCCTGCCCGGCGAGCGGCAGTCGCAGGGCATGGGCTCGGGCGTCATCGTCTCGTCGGATGGCTACGTGCTCACCAACAACCACGTGGTGCAGGAGGCCAAGCAGATCAAGGTCATCGTCTCGGACAAGCGCGAGTTCGACGCGACCGTGGTCGGCACGGATCCGAAGAGCGATCTGGCCGTGATCAAGATCCAAGGTAACCCGGGGGGCCTGCGCCCCGTGGAGTTCGGTGACTCCACCAAGCTGCGCTTGGGTGACGTGGTGCTGGCCATCGGCAACCCCCTGGGCGTCGGGCAGACCGTCACGATGGGCATCGTGTCGGCCAAGGGCCGAGCGGATTTGGGCATCACCGCCTATGAGGATTTCATCCAGACCGACGCGGCCATCAACCCGGGCAACTCCGGCGGCGCGTTGATCGACACGGAGGGCAAGCTGGTGGGTATCAACACCGCCATCCTCTCGCGCACGGGCGGCTACCAGGGCATCGGACTTGCCATCCCGACCAGCATGGCCAAGCCCATCATGGAAACGCTGAAGCAGGCCGGTAAGGTCTCGCGCGGGTTCTTGGGCGTCGGGATCCAGGAAGTGGATCAGGATTTGGCCACGGCCCTCAAGCTGCCGAGCAAGAACGGCGTGCTCTTGACGGAGGTGCGGAGCGGCGGTCCCGGCGACAAGGGCGGCCTCAAGCGCGGGGACGTCGTCGTGAAGGTGGACGGCACCGCGGTCACCTCCACCGGACAGTTCCGCAACTTGATCGCTGGCAGCGGCGCGCGGAAGCGCGTCCAGCTGGACGTGATTCGTGACGGCAAGCAGCACTCGCTGACGGTGGAGCTGGGTGAGGTGCCGGACGATCCGAATGACCCGGTCACGCCGAGCTCCGGCTCCTCGCCAGGGCCCACCACCGGCGGCGCGCTCGATGGCGTGACGCTGGAAGAGCTGAGCCCAGCGCTGCGCCGCAGCCTCGGCGTCGGGGCGGACGTGCAGCACGGCGTCGTGATCACGCGGCTGGCGCCGAACAGCCCAGCCGCCAAAGCGGGGCTGCGTCCCGGTGACGTCATCTTGGAGCTCAACAAGGTGCCGGTGGATTCGCTGGCCAAGTTCAAGGAGCTGTACGCGAAGGCTTCGGGCGAAGTGCTCTTGCTCGTCAGCAGCCGCGGCGTCACCTCGTTCAAGGTCGTGCGCAAGTAGGTGAAGGGCCGCGGTCTCGGTGCGGTGTCGGTAGAGGCAGGACGCTAGTTTCGTCGTGACGAAACACGCCGTCACTGGCCGGGCGTCCGAAGGCGTGCGCGCCCCTGACTCACAGTGCCTGACGCCCTGATCCCGGCTACGATCGCCGGCTCATGGTTGGTCCTCGTGCTCCGCAGGGCAGTGCGCCGGCGATGGTACCGGCGCGTGGCTCGCAAGCGAGCTTCTCGGACGCGCTGTCTGAAGGCATGCCGCTCTCGCGGCGTTGCCCGGCTTGTGATCGCCGCTTCCCCGCAGCGTTCAAGGTGTGCCCGCACGACGCGACGCCGCTCACCGACGCGCCCGACGACGAAGATCCGATGATCGGCGCCGTGCTGGGCGGCTGCTACGAGGTGGTGCGCATGGTGGGCGAGGGCGGCATGGGCCGCGTGTACGAAGCTCGCCACCAGCGGCTGCCGACCAAGCGCTTCGCCGTGAAGATGCTGCACGCCGAGCTGGCGCGGCAGCCCGAGGTGGTGACGCGCTTTCAGCGCGAGGCCGAGGCCTCCAGCGTGCTGTCACACCCGAACGTGGTGGATGTCTACGACGTGAGCTCCGCCCCGGACGGGCGTCCCTACATCGTGGCGGAGCTGCTGCGTGGTGAAGAGCTCGGCAATCACCTGGACCGCGTCGGGAAGATGACCGCGCACGGTGCGGCGCGCGTGGTGCGTCAGGTGTGCGCGGCGCTCGGCGCGGCGCACGCGGCTGGCATCGTGCACCGCGACGTCAAGCCGGAGAACGTCTTTCTGTCCGGTGAAGGCGCGCACGTGAAGGTGCTGGACTTCGGCATCTCCAAGGTCGGTGAGAACAAGGACGGCTTGACCAAGACCGGCACCGTGATGGGCACGCCGGACTACATGGCGCCGGAGCAAGCGCGCGGCGACAAGGTGGACGCCCGCGCTGACATCTACGCGGTGGGGGCGATCTTGTTCCGCGCGCTCACGGGTCGTAAGCCGTTCGAGGGGCTCGATCCGATGGCGACGCTCACGGCGGTGCTCACGCAAGAGCCGCCGCGCCCGAGCGAGATCAACCCCGAGGTGCCGCTGGCGCTGGAGCTCGTGATCCAAAAGGCCATGGCCAAGAACCCGGCTGAGCGCTTTCAGACCATGGCCGAGCTGGACGCCGCGCTCGCCCCGTTCGACACCAGCGAGAAGGTGGACGTCGGCTCCGGCTCGACGATCGTGGATCGCACGGCGGCCGCGACCGCCCGCACCGTTTTGCGGCAGACCGTGCAGAGCGCCAGCCTGGACGAGGCCGCGCGGCAGGTGAAGCTGGCGCGTCCGGGCCTCGTCTTCTTCACGGCTTTGGGCGGCCTGTGGCTGCTTTCGTGCGCGCTCGTCGCCATGGCCAGCGGCATCCGCATCCTGCGCGGCGGCGCCGACCTCACGCAGACCGAGGTCGTGATCAGTCTGATTGGCGCCCTGTGCGCGCTGGCCACGCCGTCGGTGCTGTGGATCCGGCATTTGGGGCGGGAAGTTTGGCCGAGCACGCCGCGCGCGCTCGAGGCGCAGCAGCGGCTGCGGCGCACGGTGCTGTACAGCGCCGCCACTGCCGGCATCGCGGCGCTGACCGTGCAGGTGTTCGAGGTCTTGATGGAGCGCCACGGCGTCGGCCTGTCGCGCCCGGGTTGGGGCTTGTTCGTGGTCAGCCTGGCGCTGCTGGTGGGGGGCGCCACCTGGGCCTTGCTGAAGCGCAGCCACCCCAAAGGCTAGCTCAGCGCTTCTTCGCCGCCAGGCGCGCGCGCAGCGGGGTGGCGTAGCCGAGCTTGTTTTCTTGCCGGGCGCGCCCGATCGCCAGCGCTTCGTCCGGCACGTCCTGCGTGATGGTGCTGCCGGCGGCTACGTTCGCGTTCTTGCCGATCGTGACCGGCGCGACCAGCTGCGAGTCACTGCCGATGAAGGCGCCCTCTCCAATCACCGTGCGGTGCTTCACGTAGCCATCGTAGTTGCAGACGATGGTGCCGGCGCCGATGTTGGCGCGCTCGCCCACGTCCGTGTCACCCAAGTACGCCAAGTGGTTGGCCTTGGCGCCGCGCCGCACGCGCGTCTTCTTCGTCTCCACGAAGTTGCCGATGTGCGCGTCGGCTTCGATCTCGCTCTCGGGCCGCAGGTGTGCGAACGGACCGAGCTGCGCGCCGTCGCCCACGCTGCTCTGCGTGATCACGCAGTACGGCTTCACCTGCACGCCTTCACCGATCACCGCGTCGTCCAGCACGGACCCCGTGTCGATCTTGCTGCGCCGCCCCACGCGCGTCTTGCCGCGCAAGCACGTGCCAGGGCCGATCTCGGCGTCCGCGCCGATCTCCACGCCGGTATCGATGCGGGCGTCACCGTGGATGGTGACGCCGGACTTGCGCAGCGCCTCTCGCGTGCGCGCGTAGAGCAGCTCTTCGGCGCGGCCGAGATCGGCGCGATCGTTCACGCCGACCAGCGCGTCCGCCGAGCCGACCACGGCGGCCACGCGTGAGGAGCGCGCGAAGGCTGCCACTACGTCCGTCAGGAAGTACTCGCCCTGCGCGTTGTTGGGCGTCAGTTGCGCCACGGCGTCACGCAGCAGAGCCGTGACGCCGGCGTACATG
>JAEYOT010000375.1 GCA_023411445.1 Pseudomonadota bacterium | reverse complement strand
CCCCACGGCAGGGCCCGCGCCGAGCGGCGGCATGACGCAGATGGGCTTGCCGCTCAGCGGCTCGCCCACGGCCGCCGCGGCACCGGCGCCGCGTGCGCCCCAGCCAAGCCCCAGCGTCACCATCGCGGCCGACTACGGGCACCTCGTCTCACCGCAAGAAATCGCCGAGTTTGCCAGGGCGCTGCAGAGCGAGGGCGAGGTCGGCGTGGAGGTGACGACCACCGAGCCGAGCCCGACCCGCGGCGCGCTGATCGGCCTTTCACTGGCGGGCAAGAACGGCCGCGCGCGCTACCTGCCGCTACAGCACCGCTACGTCGGCGCGCCGAAGCAGCCGAGCTTCGCGGAGCTAGAGCAGGCGCTCGAACCCTTGTTCGCGGTCGCCGCCTTCGCCGCGCACGACTTGAAGCGCACGGACGTGGCGCTCGCCCAAACGGGCTTGCGCATCGCGCGCTACGGCGCGGACGCGTCGCTGGCCAGCTACCTGCTGGATCCGGAGACGCGTCACGATCGCGTCTCGCTCGCGCAGCGCGAGCTGGGGCTGGTGACGGGCACGCTGGAGGAGCTGGCCAAGCCAGCGCGCGGCAAGCGCATCCCGCTGGACGAGCTGCCGGTGGAGTCCCTGGCGAGCTGGGCGTGCGAGAGCGCAGACTACGCCTTGCGTCTAGGCAGCCGGCTCACGGACAAGCTGGAGCAGCACGGCTTGAGCCAGCTGTACCGCGACGTGGAGCTGCCGCTGGCGCAACAGCTGTCGGAGCTGGAGCTCAGCGGCGTGATGATCGACACCAAGCGCCTGGAAGAGCTGGGTCGTGAGTGCGACACCGAGATCAACCGGCTGGAGCAAGAGGCGCACCGCGTCGCTGGCCGCGAGTTCAACCCCAACTCGCCGCGCCAGCTGGAGACGCTGCTGTTCGATGAGCTGGGCCTCAAGCCACTGCGCCGCACCAAGACCTCGCGCTCCACCGACGCGGACACGCTGGAGTCGCTCAGCGACAAGCACGAGCTGCCGCGCGTGATCTTGGAGCTGCGCCAGATCAGCAAGCTCAAGGGCACGTACATCGACGCCTTGCCAGCGCTGCGCAACCCCAAGACCGGGCGCGTGCACAGCTCTTGGGAGCAGGCAGTAGCGGCGACCGGCCGGCTCTCTTCCACCGATCCGAACCTGCAAAACATCCCTATCCGCACGGAGCTGGGCCGGCGCATCCGCCAAGCCTTCGTGGCGGCGCCAGGCCACCAGCTGGTCAGCGCGGACTACTCGCAGATCGAGCTACGCGTGCTGGCGCACCTGTCGCAAGATCCGGTGCTGTGCGAGTCTTTCCGCACCGGGGAGGACGTGCACCAGCGCACCGCGATGGAGATCTTCGAAGTGAAGTCTGAGGACGTGACGCGCGAGATGCGCACGCGCGCCAAAGCCGTGAACTTCGGCGTGATCTACGGCCAAGGCGACAGCGGCCTAGCCAAGGCGCTGCGCATCCCGCGCGCGGAGGCGTCGAACTTCATCGCCGCCTACTTTCGCCGCTACCAGGGCGTGCGCGAGTTCATGACCGCCACGCTGCAGCGCGCCCGCGCCGGTGAGGCGGTGCGCAGCTTGCTCGGCCGACACCGCTTGCTGCCCAACATCCGCAGCGCCAACCGCGCCGAGCGCTTGGCCGCCGAGCGCATCGCCATGAACATGCCCATTCAGGGCACCGCCGCGGACATCTTGAAGCTCGCCATGCTGGCGCTGCGCAAGCCGCCTACGCCCGGCGCTCGCATGATCTTGTCGGTGCACGACGAGCTCGTGTTCGAGGTACCCGACGCCGAGGTGGCCGAGGCGGAGCAGAAGATCAAAGCGGCCATGGAGCACGCCTACGAGCTCTCGGTGCCGCTCGAGGTGTCGGTCGGCCACGCCAGCAACTGGAACGCCGCGCACTAGCATGGCGGCTGCGAGCGACGCGCGAGTAGCGGTGCTGGGGGGCGGGCTCACCGGCTTGTCCGCGGGGCTCCACCTCGAGCGCGCCGGCCTCAGCTACCGCCTGTTCGAGCGCGACGCCGTGCCTGGCGGTCACGCCACCACCATCGAGGAGGGCGGGTTCCGCTTCGATCGCACGGGCCACCTGCTGCACCTGCGGGATCCAGAGATGCAGGCGCTCGCGCTCGAGCTGTTGCCGAGCGCGCAGTACCGCAAGCTCGCGCGGCGGAGCGCCGTGTTCTCTCACGGCGTGTACACGCGCTACCCGTTTCAAGCGAACACCTTCGGGCTGCCGCCGGAGGTCGCCTACGAGTGCGTCGCCGGCTTCGTCGCCGCGCACTTCGCCGAGCATCAGGCGGAGCCACGGAGCTTCGAGGAGTTTTGCCTGCTGCACTTCGGGCCAGGCATCAGCCGGCACTTCATGCTGCCGTACAACGCGCGCCTGTGGGGCGTCCCGGCGAGCGAGATCACGAGCGAGTGGTGCCAGCGCTTCGTGCCCTTGCCGCGCCTGGAAGATGTGCTGCGCGGCGCGCTCGGTGCGCAGACGCCAGAAATCGGCTATAATAAGACCTTCTGGTACCCGGAGCTGGGCATGGGCGCCTTCTCCGCGGCCCTGGCGAAAAAGACGCGGGTGGAGCTTGGCCGCGCGCCGCGCGAGCTCGATCTGGAGCGCCGCCTGCTGCGCTTCGACGACGAGGTTGTCCCGTTCGACGTGCTGATCAGCACCATCCCGCTGCCGGCGCTATTGCGGCTGGCTTCGCGCCTCCCTCCCGAGGTGGCACAGGCGGCAAAGCGCCTTCGCTCCACGCACCTGCACTATTTCGATCTGGGTCTGAGCGTCCCCAACCCCAACCCGTATCACTGGATCTATGTCCCGGAGGAGCGCTACCCGTTCTACCGAGTGGGCTGCTACTCACACTTCAGCGACAAGCTCGCGCCGCCGGGCAAATCCAGCCTGTACGTGGAGCTGGCCGAGCGGCGCACGCCCAACCCCGAGCGCGCGCTGGCAGAGGTGGTAACGGCCCTCAAAGAGCTGGGGCTACTGCGCAGCGCGCGTGACATCGAGCTGTGGCGCCTCCGCACCATCGACTACGCCTACGTGATCTACGATCACCACTACCGCGCGGCGCTCGACGTGATCGAGCCGTTCCTCACGCGTGAGCGCATCATCAGCAGCGGCCGCTACGGCGGCTGGAACTACTCCTCGATGGAAGACGCCCTGCTCATGGGCCGCCGCGCCGCGGCGGACGCCAAGGCGTGGCTCGGTCCTTCTGCATGAGCGAGTCCCCCGAGATTTCCTTCGTCATCCCGGTCTACGACGAGGAGGCCATCCTCCACGCCGCCGTGGTGGATCTGCGCGAGCGGCTGGCGCCACACCAGCTACGCTACGAGCTGATCCTGGCTGAAAATGGCTCGCGCGACGCCACGGCCGAGATCGCGCGCGGGCTTTGCGCGCGCTACCCGGAGCTCCGCTTGGTGCAGAGCCCCGAGCCCAACTACGGGCGAGCGCTCAAGCAGGGCATCCTGGCGGCGCGCGGTGACTTCGTCGTGTGTGAAGAGATCGACCTGTGCGACGTGGACTTTCACCTGCAGGCCCTGGCGCTCTTGCGCAGCGGTCGAGCCGATCTGGTGATCGGCTCCAAGTTGATCGGTGGCGCGCTCGACCGACGCCCGTTCGTCCGCCACGCCGCCAGCGTTTCCTACACCGCGCTGCTCAGGCTGCTGTTCGATTTCCGAGGTACGGACACGCACGGGCTCAAGGCGTTCCGGCGCAAGCTCTTGCTACCGATCGTGACGGCGTGCCAAGTGGACCGCGATGTGTTCGCCAGCGAGCTTACCATTCGCGCCTATCGCTCCACAGTGCGGGTCGTAGAGATCCCGGTGCGGGTGCTGGAGAAGCGCCCGCCTTCCATTCACTTGTGGCGGCGCGTGCCGGGGGTGATGAAGAGCCTGGCGCAGCTAGCCTGGGCGATCCGCCTCAAGGGTTGAGCGCCCGACGTCGCGTCACCAAGCCAGGATCGGCCAGCCGCGCTGCACCGCAACGCGACGGAGCCGGCGATCGGGGTTGATCACGAAGGGAGCCTTCACCGCCTGCAGCAACGGCAAGTCCGTGATGCTGTCGCTGTAGAAGGCAGACTCTTCCAGGACAAAGCCCTCGCGCTCGGCGATGCGCGCGGTGCGCTCCACCTTGCCCAGCCCGTAACACAAGGGCTCCACCACCCGCCCGGTGAAGCACCCCTGCTCGTCCAGCTCCAGCTCCGAGCAGATCACGTGAGGGATGCCGAGCTCTGCCGCCACCGGCTCCGCGACGTAGCGCGTGGCGCCCGTGACGATGGCGACGAAGTCCCCCGCCTCGCGGTGCTCTTGCACGGCGCGACGTCCGGCTTCCTGCACTTCAGGAAGCACGTATTGGGGGAACCACTCGGCGCAGCTCTCGAGGAGCCAGGACTCAGCGCGGCCTTTGAAACCCTCCAGAGCCTTGCGCGCGACCTTCGGCGCGTCGATCACGCCTAGCGTGTACTGCGTGGCCCACAGCGCGACGCGCAGCGCATCCAGCAGGGTCGCTTCGCCGCGATCCCGGCGAAACTGCGTGTAAAGACGGGCGGAATCCACGCGCAGCAGCGTGCGATCCATGTCGAAGAGAGCTGCCTTTCGCACCAGCTAGAGTTGTATCACGCGCCGAGGCGATCCACGATGCGCCCCCCACCGTGGCAGTTCGCATCGACATCCGCCCGCGCATCACGCTCCGTGAGGAGCGCTCGGCGCCGCGGCGTCGCTTCCAGCTGCCGCCGCTCACGTTGCCGGCGGTCGGTTATTGGGCAGCCATGGCCGCGCTCACCTACTTCTTCGCGGGGTTGGGGGATAAGTCCTTCGATTCCGCGCGGGCTGCTGCGAGCGAGGTGGTCGACCGAGCCCCGCCCGAGCCGCTCCGCGCAGAAGCGCCCGAGCCGCCCACTCCGCCGCTCGCCGCCACGACTGCGTCCGCAGAGCCGGAGCCAGCACCCGTCGCGCTGGAGCAACCTGCCGAACCCGAAGCTGAAACCGAGCCTGAGCGCGACAACAGGCGCACGTTGAGCAGCACGCTTGCCGGCCGCACGGAGGAGCGCGCGTCCGTCGAGCGCGAGCGGGAGCACGAGCCAGCGCCGGAGCAGCCGCTGGCGCGCCTGGACGAGCCGGCG
>JAEYOT010000356.1 GCA_023411445.1 Pseudomonadota bacterium | reverse complement strand
CGTGGTGGATGCCTCGGATCCCAGCTTCCGTGAGCAGGCGGACGTGACGCGCGACGTGCTCCGCGAGATCGGCGCGGAAGAGGTGCCGCACCGCTTGGTGATGAACAAGATCGACCAGCTAGAGCCGGAGGCCCTGGGCGCGCTGCAGAGCGAGTACCCGGACGCCTGGTTCATCTCGGCGCGCAGCGCGGACGACGTCAGCCGCGTGCGCGCGCGCGTCCTCGAGTTCTTCGAGTCGCGCTACGCGGAGGCCGAGCTGCGCGTGCCCTACAGCGAGCAGCGTTTGATCTCGGAGATGCACGAGCAAGGCCGCGTCGTGTCGGAGCGCTACGAAGAAGACGGCGTGCTGGTCGTGCTGCGCTCGGATCCCGAAGTGCTGGACACCTTCCGCGCGCGCCTGCGGGCTCAGCCGCAGACGCGCTGAGCCCAAGCGCGGTCGCGATCAGCCGGCAGCTTTGCGCGCCTTGCGCCGCGCCGCCGGCCGGTCTTCACTCGTGATGGCCCAGCGCTCGTGGTCACGCCAGCGCCCGGCGATCTTCAAGTAGCGCAGCGAGAGCCCCTCGTAGCGAAAACCGGCTCGGCGCACGAGCTCGATCGAGCGCCGGTTCTTGGGCTGGATGTTGGCCTCCAAGCGGTGGAGGCCCAGCTCGCCGAAGGCGCGCTCCAGCACCAGCTGTAGGCCTGCGCTCATGAACCCTTTGCCGGCGTGGGGCGAGAGCGCGTAATAGCCCATGTAGGCGCTCTGAAACGAGCCGCGCACGATCTCACTCAGGTTGATCACACCGCACAGCTCCCCCAGCTCCGAGCACACGAAGTACTTCACGTGTCGCGGCCCCTCGCGCTCCTTCAGGTACAGCCGGTACTCCGCGCTGGAGCGAGGAGCCGTCACCCAGGAGCCGTGCAGCCGGCGGCTGCGCACGACGGCCGCCAAGAACTCCGTCTCATGACGAGGCGCCGGAGTCTCCAAGAAGACGAGCATGACCCCCAAGGCTAGTCGAGCGCCGACGACCCCGGTCAAGTCCGCGTGGGGCTCCCCCGACGCGGGCGCCGTGCTGGTCCCGCTCTGGGACTGCGAGCCGGGGCACGACAACCTGCGGCCTTAGCGGCCATTTTCTCGGCAGCCAGCCTGTAACTGGTAGGTATCCAGAGCAGTTTTGGGTCTGTGCGGCCACTCCACCATCGTGGGCTCATGCAAGCCTTGGCCGCTCGCCGCTCCCGGCAAAATCTTGCAGGTCGGCCGCTCCGCGTCCGCTCGACGGGCAGGGCCTTTGCGTTTCGGCGAGCCCGCAGCACCCTCACGAGTTACACCGCTGTGGTGATCCGCGCCCTCTCCCCCCTGACCGCTCTGCTCGCGGTCACCGCTACCCTGCTCGCCGCTGCCCCGGCGGCGGCGCGCTCTCGCGGCATCGCCGCGGCCGGTTGCGAAGGCTGCCACGGCGGACAAACCGGAGGACAGCTGAGCCTGACGGCCAATCCGGCGGTCATCAACCCCGGTCAGCGCGTGGAGCTCACGCTGTCCATCATCGGCGGCTTCGCTGCCGGCGGCGCCTACATCCACACGAATGACGTCGGCACCATCGAGGCCATCCCCAACCAGGGCATGTCTGGGACATCGGGCGGCCTGGTGCACAACCAGCCGAAGCTCGCGAGCGGCGGCACGGTGGATTTTCGCTTCGCGTGGACCGCGCCGTCCACGCCCGGCAACGTGCGCTTCGAGGTGTACGCGCTGGGCGCCAACAACAACAAGAACAGCAGCGGCGACAGCGGCATCGACGGCAAATTCGACTTCGTCTACGGCTGCAGCCCCAAAGAGTATTTCCTCGATGGTGATGGCGACGGCGTAGGCCGGGACGACTTCAAAATGATTGGCTGCGATAACGCGCCGCCACCGTCTTACGTGGAGAAGTCGGGGGACTGCGACGACTACCGCAAGACCACGTACCCGGGCGCTCCCGAGCTGTGCAACATGATCGACGACGACTGCGACGGGGAGGTCGACGAGGACGCGATCCCAGTCGAGCTGTGGCCCGACGCCGATGGGGACGGCTACTACGACGCACGCACCGAGAAGGTGGGGACGCCGATGATCGGTTGCGCCGGGCTCAAGGGCTGGGCGGCGGAGCCGGGCGACTGCCGGCCGATGGATCCCACGATCAACGCCGGTCAGACAGAGGTGTGTAACGGCATCGACGACGACTGCGATGGCGACGTCGACGAGCGAGTCCGCCCCGTGTGCGGTGAAGGTTGGTGTCGTCGCGAAGCGCCCAGCTGCGATCCGGCGCAGTGCGTGCCCGGAGAGCCCGAGAAGGAGACCTGCAACTTCTTGGACGACGACTGCGACGGCGAGATCGACGAGGACGACGACATGTGCGATGGCGGGCGGATTTGCGTGGCCGGCGCGTGCGTGGATCCTGGCTCGATCGTGATCGACCAGCCGAGCCAGCCGAGCCAGCCGAGCCAGCCCGGTACCGCTGGCGGCGGCAACAGCGGCGCCCCGGTCAAGCCGGGCGGCCCCGTGAGCGAGAGCGCCTCCGGCTGCGCGCTGGGCCCCGCCACGAGCCACGGCGCGCTGGCCGCGGTGGCGATCCTGAGCTCGAT
>JAEYOT010000347.1 GCA_023411445.1 Pseudomonadota bacterium | reverse complement strand
GCTCAGCACGAGCGAGACCAACAGCAAGAAAGCGACTCCCAGCACCATCGTGAAGGAGAAGAAGCGCGACCGCACCTGCACCCAAATGCCTTGATCCGGCTTGGGCTTCACCTCCCAGATGCGGTTCATCGAGCTCTGCAGTTGGCCGAACACCCCTGAAGCGCCGACGAACAACGTGGCGATGCCAATCACCGCGCTGACCGCGCCGCGCATCGGCTGGTCCGCGCTCTGGGCGACGCTTCGAATGCCCTGCGCCGCCTCGCCGCCGACGATCGCGCCGAGCTCGCCCGCGACGCGTCCCCGCGCCGCCTCCTCACCGAAGAACCAGCCCGCGACGCCGATTGAGATGACCAGCAGCGGGGCTAGCGAGAGCAGCGCGTAGTACGCCAGCGCTGCTGCCAGGCTAGCTGCGTCATCGTCCGACCAATCCCTGGCTGTCTCTTTGAGCAGTTGCCAGGTTTCTCGCAGCCACGCCATCGCCTGAGCAGGGTGCAAGCCACGTGCCTCAACGTCGTCGGTTCAGAATCGCCCCTTCACCGCCGCGATCTTGTCGGGCCGGGGCGTGCTTGCCGCCTCACTCGTGGCCCATGCGCGCGATTCCAGGTGCGCGCAGATGGCACATGGGTTGCTTGAGCGCGCAGCATGAAAGCCACCGAGCTGTTGACCCAACAACACAAAGAAGTAGCGCGTCTGTTCAAGGCTATCGAGGCGTCGGACGACGAGAACGAGAAGAAGCAGCTGTTCCTCGAGGTAGCGTCCAACCTGGTCTCCCACGACGGGATCGAACGCGACATCTTCTACCCGGCCTGTGAAGAGGCGCTAGGAATGAACGACTTACTCGGCGAAGCGCTCGTGGAGCATGGCGTCATCGAGTTCGGCGTGTACCAGGCCAACCAAGCCATCGGACAAGACGACTTTGACTTCAAGGTCAAGGTGCTGAGCGAGCTCGTCGAGCATCACGTGGAGGAAGAAGAGAAGGAGTTCTTTCCCAAGGTAGAGAAGGCGCTCGGCAGCGACACGCTGAATGAGTTGGGCGAAGAGATGGAAGATGCCTTCCAGGAGATGCGCAGCGAGGACTTTCGCACGCCGCTCTTCAACAACCTGCAGGAAGTGTTCGCGGGCGCGCTCAAAACGACGCCGGCGGACGAGCAGGAAGAGCAAACGGAGATCAAGCAGGGCGGCTCCGGCAAGCGCAAGACGGCGCGCAAGTCCGCCTGAGGACTTGGCGCGGTGCGTGCAGCAGCTCGCGGCATGAGCACGCAAGAAAAGATTCGTTACGTGGTAGTCGGAGCCGGCAATATCGCGCAGGTCGCGGTGCTGCCGGCTTTCGCGCATGCCGAGCGCTCGGAGCTGGTCGGTATCGTCTCGGGTGACGGCGAGAAGCGCGAGGAGCTGTGTAAGCGCTACGATCTCGCCCACAGCGGCGACTATCAGGATTTGGAGCTCGTGCTGCGCCAGTCTGGCGCCCACGCCGTGTACGTGGCAACTCCCAACGCTCAGCACAGGGAGCACGTGCTACGCGCCGCCGCCGCCGGCGTCCACGTGCTTTGCGAGAAGCCGCTCGGCTGCTCTGCCGCGGAGTGCGAGGAGATGATCCAGGCTTGCGACCGCGCAAATGTGACGCTGATGGTCGCTTACCGCCTACACTTCGAGGAAGCAAACCTGAAGGCGATCGAGCTGGTCAAGGAGGGCAAGCTGGGCGAGCCGCGCGTGTTCGAGTCGGTGTTCACCCACGTCGTGCGCCCGAACGACATCCGTGAGAAGCCCGACGCCGGCGGTGGTGCGTTGCTGGATCTGGGCGTTTACTGCATCAACGCCGCGCGTAACCTATTCCGCGCAGAGCCGGTGCTGGCTTTCGCTACGGTGCGCGAAGAAGACGGGGTGGACGACACATCCACGGCGATCTTGCGCTTCCCTGGCGACCGCGTGGCGCACTTCACGGTGAGCAACAGCTTGGCAGCCACCTCCAGCTACCGCGTCGTCGGGACGGAGGGCGATCTGCGCGTCGAGCCAGCCTACGGCTACACGGACAAGCTCGAGCACCACCTCACCATCGATGACAAGACCAAGACTCAGAGCTTTGGCAAGCGCGACCAGTTCGCGCCCGAGATCGAGTACTTCTCCCGCTGCATCCTGGACGGACGTGAGCCGGAGCCGAACGGCGAGGAGGGGCTGCTCGACCTGAGGGTCGTCGACGCCTTGCTGACCTCCGCGGCGTCCGGCAAGCCGGTGCCGCTCGAGCCACGACAGCGCGCGGAGCGTCCGAGCTTGCGGCAAGAGGCCAAAAAGCCCCCAGTCAAGAAGCAGGAAACGGTCAACGCGCCCTCCCCGAGCCTCAAATGACCAAGCAATCAACGGTGACGATCTGGCGCCCGCAAGCGCGGCCGCTGTTCCCGCAGTTGGAAGCGGATCTGCAGGTACAGGTCGCGGTCGTGGGTGGCGGCATCACGGGCCTCACGGCGGCGCTCCTACTCGCAGGGCGAGGCAAGCGCGTGGCCGTGCTGGAGGGGCGCACGCTGGGCGCGGGCGTGACTGGCGCCAGCACCGCTCACCTCACGGAAGCGGTGGACACACGTTACCACGCGCTAGAGTCCAAGTTCGGTCGTGAGGGCGCTGCCTTGGTGCGCGCTTCGAGCCGCGAGGCAATCGAGCTGATCGCCAGGCTCTGTCAGGGCGCCTCCGTTGACTGCGGTTTCGAGCGCGTCGACGGCTACCTCTTTACGGAGCATCAGCAGCAGGTAGCCGAGCTGGAGCAGGAGCTCGCCGCGGCGGCGCGTGCCGGAGCGAGCGTAGAGCCGGTCACGCTTCCGCTCGGGATCCGCGCAGAAGGCGCGATACGTTTCGCGGATCAGGCCCAGCTCGATCCGGCAGCCTACGTGACGAACCTCGCCGAGCGGGCGCAGCGCGCCTCGGCGCAGATCTTCGAGGGCGTGAGCATGTTGGACGTCACCGGTCCCGGCCCACTGCGGCTCGAGACGAACGCCGGTTACTCGATCACGGCGGATGCGGTCGTGCTCGCCACCCACGCGCCGTTTTCCAAGCTAACGCTGCAGCTGAAGCTGGCTCAGTACCGCTCGTACGTCGTGGCCGGCGCCGTGGCAAACGCGCCGACAGGCCTGTTCTGGGATATGGACGACCCGTATCACTACGTGCGACGCGCCCGCGTCGAGGGTCGGGACTACGTGATCGTGGGCGGCGCGGATCACCGCACGGGCGTCTTGCCCAAGGAGGGAGCGGACGCCCCATACCTGGAGCTCGAGGCGTACGCCGCGCGGCTCGACGTGCCGATCGACGCGCGCTGGTCGGCCCAGGTCGTCGAATCCGCGGACGGCTTGCCCTTCATCGGCCGCGTCGACGCAGAGCGTCCGCTCTACGTGGCTACGGGCTTCTGCGGCAACGGCACCACGCTGGGCACCATCGCGGCGCAGATCATCGCGGATGACATCTGCGGGCAGCCCAACCGCTACGCGGAGCTCTACAAGCCGACACGCAGCAAGCCATTGGCCTCGCTCGGTTCGGTCGTGGTAGAGAATGCCGAGACGATCAAGCACGCCGCCGCCGGGCACCTGCACTCCGCGCCCAAAGGAGCGCTCGCGGACGTCCGCGCCGGCGAGGGGAAGGTGCTGGAGCACGACGGCAAGCGCCTGGCCGTCTACCGCGACGACGCTGGGCAGGTTCACGCGGTGTCCGCCATTTGTACCCATCAGGGCTGCCTGGTGGCCTTCAATGCCGTCGAGCGCAGCTGGGACTGTCCTTGCCACGGCTCCCGCTTCGGGCTGGACGGCGAGGTGCTCGACGGCCCTGCGACGAAACCGCTCGAGCGCGCCTAGGGCCAGGCCGGCCAGGACGTGCGAACCTCCTCCGTCACACCACCGAGCTCGCGCGGTAGCGCGAGGAGCGGCCGCGACGCCAGCACACGCGCTAGATTCTGCGCGTCGAACGGCGCGCGCACCTTCACGTCGTTGTCGAAGTAAACGAAAACGTCGCCGCGCTTCTTCCAGCGCCGCACGCGCTTGGCCCAGGCGCGGAGGTCCGCCTCGTCGTAGCCGCTCACATAGAGCGTATCTTTGCCGTGCAGCCGGGCGTAGCTGAAGTCAGCCGTTTGCTCGTCGATAAGCGGGTACAGCCCAGCGCTGTCTGCCACGCACGAAGCGACGCCGTGCTCGCGCAGCAGCTCGACGTAGGCGGGCTCTTCGAAGGATGGGTGCCTGACCTCGAGCGCGTGCCGTAGAGGCCGCTTGGCGGTAAAGGGGGCGATCGCGCTGCGGCCCTGCAGGCGTCGATCGTGCTCGCTCGCCAGCGCCGCCAGCGCGTCGGTGTCGCGCGGCAGTAGCCGAAAGAAGTCGCGCAAGCGCTCCGGCTCGAAGCGCATCGTGGGTGGAAGTTGCCACAAGATCGGTCCCAGCTTCTCCCGCAGGCAGAGCAGGCCCGAGGCGAAGAAGTTGGCGAGCGCGGTGCGCACGTTGCGCAGGCGCAGCATGTGCGTCACGTAGCGGCTGCCCTTGATCGCAAACTGAAAATCGTCCGGCACGGCGTCGTGCCAGGCCTGATAGCTGGAGGGACGCTGCAATGAGTAGAAAGAGCCGTTCAGCTCGACGCTGGGAAAGCGCTCGCTCGCGTAGGTTAGCTCCTGCTTCTGCGGCAAACCAGGCGGGTAGAACACGCCGCGCCACGGTGGGTACCGCCAGCCAGAGATGCCGATGCGCACCAGGTGCTTCATGAGCCTACGGCTTGGAGGCCGTCATCTGCACCAGCGGCTTGGGAAACTCTACGAGCTGCTCATTGAGCCAATCCGTTTTTGCGAAGGGCCGCAGCTTGAGTCCGTTGCCTAGGTCCGCCACGCCTAGCGAGACGGTCTGCCCACCGACCACCAGCGCCATCAAGCTCTGCTTGGGGCTCGAGTAGATGCGCCCCGCGACGTCCCAGACTTGGCTCTCGGACTCGATGGTGAGGTCCGTCGCGGCGCCCGTCTTCTTGAACGTGGTCTTGGCGCGGAAGTCGTTCATGCTGGTGAGATGGGGGATGATGTCGCTGATCACGTCCTTCTGTGCCAACGCCTCCAAGGCTGGCTCGAGGTTCTTGGTGCGCACGCTCACGGCGCCCTCGGCGCTGGGCGGCTCGGTGGCGCGGTAGCTCAGCCGCTTGGCGCTGAGATTCATCCACCAGTTGGCTACGGACTCGTCCTCGACCTCCATGCTGCCGTTGCGGATGCGCAGCAAGAGGTCGGTCACGTTGGTCACCTTCTGCTTGGGGTTGAGCGCCAGCTGAGCGTCCAGCCAGGTGTTGGCTCCCAGCCGCACGCCTGCTGCGTCCACCCGGCTGCGTAGGATACGAGCTGCCAGCGGGCCACGCGCCCAATAGTCCTTGTCCATGTCGAGGCTGAGCGAGGCTTTGGCCTCTCCGCCCTGAATCGAAATCGGTGAGTCTTTCGGCAGCACGACGTCCAGATCGTCCAAATCCGCCGACAGGATGCTGGGCATGCGCAGCGTCGCCCGTTTCAAGTCGCTGCCGCTCCCCAGCCGGATGGTGTCGAGCGCCGCCTCCAGGTGATGGTTGTGAATTTGGAACGTCACCTCACGCTTGCCGCGCCCGAACGCCACGATGGTGGACTTGAACTCGGCGCGTCCGAGCGGGAACTCCCCCGCCTCGCCCGCGGCGTCGAAGTGCAGCTTCCAGTCCGTCGCTACTCCGAAGCCGTCGCCGCTGACGCCGATCGCGTCGGTGCGGAAGTCCAACCGGCTCTTCTTTCCGAGGTAGCCCTTCTCCATGAATAGATCGAACTCGAGTGGACCTGCGCCCTTGGTCACGTGGATACTTGGGGGCATGTACGCGTCGACGTGAGCTAGGCTGACCACGTCGGCGCGCAGGTTCAGGCGCGCGCTGACGAACTCTAGGAAGCTTGTGTCTGCGTGCGCCTCGGGATCCAGCTCGGGAATGGTGGCGGTGATCTGTCCGCGCAGCCGCTGCGCGATCGGCTGCTTTTCGCCGAAGCGCAGCTCGCCGGGTCCCAAGTCTTGCACGGCGGTGCGCACAGCCATGAGGTTTGGCCCTACGGTGAAGCCGCCCTGCAGTGTGCCCTTGCCGAGGTAGCGGTACTCGAAGAACCACAGCTCGGCGACCTCAAGGTCGATGCCGTCTACCTCCACGGTCCACGACCCCTCGCGCTCCTCCGATTGTGCTGCTGCCGCGACCTTCACCGTATTTTCACCGGGGAGGCCCTCGAGCTTGGGATACGCGGCCAGCCGGCGCTCGATGCCGTGCGTGTCCTTGACCTGGACTCGCATCTGGTAGCGCACGTCGTGCGCGCTGAGGCGAGTGACATGAATACGGCGACGAACCAGCTGGAGCACGTTGATGCTCGTGAACAGGTCTTTGCCCTCCAGAATGAACTGCGTGTCGCCGTTCATGTAGATCTTGACGCCCTTCATGTGAATGCGCCCCGGCCAGATCGTGTACGACGGGTTATCGATCTCGAGCCGGAGATCTTCCGAGCGAGCTACCCACTCCACGAACCCACTCCATAGCGCGAGCGTGCCCAGCACCGGATAGGCCAGGAGCGCCAAGACGGCGCCAATCGCGAGCCGTACGCGCCGCTTGGGCGGCGCCAACCAGCGCTTCAATCGCTCGAGTCTCGTCACGGTGAGACCCTTGCAACCAGCGTGCCGGTGCGGCCCTCACTCCGCGTCGGATTTCGACGGCGGATCCGTAGCGGATCCGCCGCCTTTGCCGGCGCGGGTGAGATCGGCTTGCGCCTCGGGGGGCGGGAGCGTGCGCGGCGTATCCACCGGGGGCGATTCGCGCGGGCCGCAAGCTGGCGCCGCTACCACGCTTGCGAGCAGCACGAGCTTTGCCCAGGCGTGGCCAGTGCCTCGGCGCGGTGGCGGACAGAAGAATGAGGCCACGCTCAACGCCTCTGGCCCTGCAAGCGAAGCTCGTCGGCTAGCTGCTCCGCGCGCGCGGCGCCCATCGCTGTCTTCACCTCGCGCTGCTCTTCCGGTGGTGGCAGTAGGGCGGGGAGCCCGAGCGCCTCGATCTGTAGCTCGCGGCACCAGCCGCGCGAGTGGTAGAGGTGCTCGTCTTCCTGATCCTCGATCGTTCGATAGGCGCGCTCCAGCGCGGCTCCGGCCTCGCCCGGCAGCCGCTCTGCGACCTTGCCGAGCAGCTGCCAGTTGGCGTGGTCCTTGGTTTCGGCCAGCACCACGCATTCGCACGCGACGAGCTGAGCGGCGGTGGCGTCCCCACCGCTCAGCGCCAGGTTCATGGCTTCGACCAGCGCGCTGCCCACGTGGCGCACGACGCGCCTTCCCGGCGTGTCACGGGCGGGATCGAGCTTGAGCGCCTTGCACGCGCCCTCCAGCGCGGTCACGTGCTGTTTGGTCTGCTCGAGGTACCGCTCCCACTCTCGCTTCAGCTCAGGCCTCCGGGCGCAGCTGAGCGCGGTGGAGTAAATGGTGACGCCCCCGAGCTCGTGCTCGAGCGACTGCAGCAAAAGCTCCTCGACTTGCTTCTGGTTCATGCGATCCTCGGGTTCAAACGAGCGGCGGATCCGTCTCGCGCTCGTGGTGTCGATGCCGCGTGATGGCCGCGACGAATTGAGGGAGCACCTCCCGTGCCGTCCCGTGCTTGGCCACGATGACGCCCGGATCCGGCTCCCCGTTGGGCAGCAGCGCCGAGGCCCCCGCGTTCTCGATCAGCGCGGCGCCCTCGCCCAGAGCCAGGATCGGCTTGGCGTGACGGTACTGATCCTTGATGAACTCCAGAGCGTGGCCGACGTTGCCCAGCGT
>JAEYOT010000344.1 GCA_023411445.1 Pseudomonadota bacterium | reverse complement strand
GCCTCCTGCTGCTTGACGTGCTGGGCACGTCAAGCAGCGTCGTGGTCCATACCTCCGGTTTGCTCGCCAGGTACTCGACCAAGCCGTCGTGCGCACGGTCGCCTCCTCGGAGCCGCGCCCGGCCAGGTTGCGGTCGTGCCCTCCGCCGTGAACACGGTGCCTCCATGCCCGGGAAGCTCGAGATGAAGAACGTCGCCTCGAGGCTCTTCTCGTCGAGCAGCGGGATCGCGTCGGCGAGCTGGCCGCCCGCGAGCCGACCGGGCCGCCAGCAGTCCCGACCGCTCCGGCCGAGGCGCCGCCGCCTCCTGCTGCTGGCTGTGCAGCCGGCTCGTCGGCGCGACCCGCCAGGGTCCCGGCCAGAGCTAGGGTCAAGCCGGACGCGAGCACGCGAGCGGACATCGCTGCGTCTTGTCCGGAAACGCCCCTTGTCGTTCGGAAATCACTGCGCGCCCGCGGCCCCTCGCCGCGGACGCCTTGAAACGAGTGATCCCCCCCGAAACGACCCGCCCATCCGTGTCCCTAACCACCGCGGCGCTCCTGCTTGGCGCCGACTTTCAATCCGTAGATGGCACGCTGCCTGTCGTTTGATCACGCGCGGGATCGATTTCTTTGAGAAAATCAGAAAACAGCAGTTCTGACGCCGCGTCCGCGTGTTTGGCCCTTGGGCTCGCGCGCTCGCCGTGATCAGAATCGCCGCCCGGAGCCATTCAGTTGAGTCGGTTGCTCGAAAGATCTCTCAACCTCGGTCACCCCGCCCCGGTGACGACCCTGTCGATGGAGCGCGTCGACGAGGGGAGGCTCACGCGTATCGTGGGCCAGCACTTCGAGGTCTTGTGGCGCTTCCTCCGGCGCTTGGGCATCCCCGAGGCGGACGTCGACGACGCGATTCAAGAGGTCATCTTGGTGCTCGCCCGTAAGCTCAACCAGGTGCAGCCGGAGAGCGAGCGATCCTTCGTGCTCAGCACCGCCTTTCGCGTGGCCTCCGGCTTCCGGCGCTCCAGCCGCCGGCGCCGCGAGGTGGACGACGCCGGTTTGGCGGAGCTGCCGAGCCCGGAGCTGAGCCCCGAGGCGATGGCTGAGCGCCAGCGCTTGCGCATCGTGCTCCAGTCGGTGCTGGACGCCTTGCCGCTGGACCTGCGCGCCGTGTTCGTCCTGTACGAGCTCGAGGAGCTCACGATGGCCGACATCGCTACCACGCTGAAGCTACCGCCTGGCACTGTCGCTTCACGCCTCCGGCGCGCGCGTGAAACGTTCGAAGAGATGGCGACCATTGCCATGCGCCGCGAAGAGTCCGCTGCTGATGAGGGAGGGCAGAGGCGATGAAATCAGAACCGCAACGTTTGCTTAGGGGGGGCGGCAACAGCGCTCGTTTGCTGGAGTCCGCAGGCATGGATCGACCCAGCCCGGCTTCGCGCGCGCGCGCGCTGGAGCTGGCGGCCACGGCCGGCGCCTTCGTCGCCACCACGGCGGTCGCTGCAGGCGGGAGTAGCGCCGCCGCTGGCTCGCCCATCTACAAGAGCGTCGCAGCCTGGGTCTGTATCGGAGCCCTGGGCGGCGGCGCCGTCGCGTTCGGCGTCTCCCAGCTGCTCGGTCCGAGCGAGCCGTCTCAAGAGCAAGCTCCTCCGGTGTTGCTCGAGCCGGAGATGCCGACGCTTTCGCCCACGCCGCCGGCTCCGGCCGTGGCGGCTCCCGGCATCGTCGCTGAGCCTGCGGCCAGCGCGCCTATGGCTGTGCAGCCGCTCGCCGCCGTGAAAGCAGCGCTCGAGCAGAAGGATTTCAAGGCAGCGCTCGAGCTACTGGAGCAGCTGGATAGCCAGCGCTTGAGCGATGCGGAGCGGCAAGAAGCGCAGCGGCTGCGCGCCGCGGCGAAGCAAGGCTCTCAATCCGCGCCGTAGCGCCACGTCGTCCCGCCGCGTGAGCGCGTGGTAGGCGATTCGAGCGTGCCGTGTGGCGCGCGAGGTCGAGAAAACGGCCATTTCATCTCGCCGCCAAGCGCAGCGATAGTGCGGCCGCACGACGCCTCATCACGAGCGTCGCTCTGCAAGAGAGGGATCGACATGATCACGATCGCACGACAGCTGCGTCTTCTGTTCCTTGCTCTGTGCGTCGCCAGCCTGCCTGGTTGCGCGGCGGACATTGACGACTCGCTGCTGCCGTCCGAGGAGGCGGCAGCGGCGCAAGCGCCGATCACCAAGGGCGACGTGGCGCCCAAGCTGGACGCCACCCTGGACGCCGACGCGGACTGCGACGCGCTGGTGGAGCGTGGCGGCGTGGAAACCGGCTCTTATGCTGAATTTCTGTCGGTGCTCGACGGCAAGAGCAGTGAGCTGGCGCCCGGCGGCGTCACCGCGAGCACCTGCACGCGCGTCTGCAAGTGCTGTAAGAACAACGGCAACCGCTTCTGCTGCAGCCACTGCCGGTTCTGCTCCGGACCCATCGGCGTGAGCGACGGCGGGGTCCTCGCGCGCTGAAGCGGCGCTCGCCAGCGCCGGTGTCCTCGGTCGTCCTGGACACCGACGTCTGGCGCGACGCCGTCGGCTCAGTACATCAGCGTTCCTTCACCCAGCTGGTAGTCGAAGTTGCTGCCAAACAGAGGCCGCACGCCGTTCAGGTTGGCCAGCGCCGTGGTGATGATGGCTCGCCGCGTGCACCAAGGCATGCCGGTCGTGGCGGTTGCCAGCTGATCGAGCACGGCTTGCAAGGTGTTGCGC
>JAEYOT010000337.1 GCA_023411445.1 Pseudomonadota bacterium | reverse complement strand
CAATGCCTAAAAAACTGCCCCCCCGCTCCCGCCTGGGACGACTGCGGCGCCCAGAAGTGCCAAGCCTCCTCCGAGCTGCCGCAGAACTTCGGTGTGTGCGTCGGCCCGCTGAAGTAGCCTGAGCCAGGATGTCCGAGAACCTGGCTGCCCTGCTGGTGACCGCCAACGAAGCGCTGGCTGCGGAGCTAGCGCGCCTGCTCTTGGGGCGGCGCACCGCGCTCCGCGTGGTGGATGGCAAGCGCGCGACGCTCGACCCTGGCGGCGCCGAGCTGGTGTTCGTGGATCTCGCGGATGGTGCCGGCATGTCGCTTGTCGCGCGACTCGCGGAGCAGCACCCGGAGTGCGCCATCCTGGCGATCGCTCCGGCGGCGCAGCCTGGCCTGGGAGTGCAGGCGGCGCGCTCTGGCGCGGCGGATTTCGTGCGCTACCCGTTCGAGCACGAAGAGCTGACCTACGTCGTGAGCAAGGTCCAGCAGGGGTTGGAGCGCGCCGCGGACGAGCCGCCGCCGTCTCGTCTGCTGCACCAAGGCGCGCAGATGATCGCCGGCTCGCCCGCCATGAACGTGCTGCTCTCGCTGCTGCGCCGCGCCGCCAACGGCACCGCCACGGTGCTGGTGCGCGGCGAGAGCGGCGTGGGCAAGGAGCTGATCGCTCGGCAGGTGCACGACTGGAGCCCGCGCAGCGCCGGGCCTTTCGTGAAGGTGCATTGCGGGGCGCTGCCGGACAACCTGCTGGAGAGCGAGCTGTTCGGCTACGAGCGCGGCGCGTTCACGGGCGCCACGGCTCGCAAGCCGGGGCGGGTGGACCTAGCCGAGGGTGGCACGCTGTTCTTGGACGAGATTGGGGACATCACGCCTGCGGTGCAGCTCAAGCTGCTGCGGCTGCTCCAAGAGCGACAGTACGAGCGCTTGGGCGGCACGGAGACGCTGACCGCGAACGTGCGCTTCGTCGCCGCGACCCATCGGGACTTGGAGCAGCGCGTGCAGCGCGGAGAGTTCCGTGAGGACTTGTTCTATCGCTTGAACGTGGTGTCCTTGTGGGTGCCGCCGCTGCGCGAACGCCCGACGGACATCGAGGCGCTAGCGCTGCACTTCTGCGACCTGGCGAGCCGCGCCAATGGTCGCGCAGGTATGCTGGACGCGGACGCGCTCGATCTGCTCAAGCAGCAGCCATGGCCCGGCAACGTGCGCCAGCTACAAAACTTCATCGAGCGTTTGATCGTGCTCTCGGATAGCCCGCGCATCTCGAAGCGTGAAGTGGCGGCCGAGCTCGCCAGGTTGGCGATGCCGCGCATGGCGCTGGCCGCCGCTGGTGGCTTCAACATCGTGGAGAGCTCGCCGCAGAGCAGCGTGGTGGAGCTCAACGAGGCCGTACGCAAGGCGGAGCGCCGCGCGCTGGAGAAGGCATTGAAGAGCGCGCAGGGTAACCGCAGCGTCGCCGCGCGCTTGCTCGGTATCAGCCGGCGCACGCTGTACAACAAGCTCGAGGAGCACAAGCTCGAGTGACGGAGCCGGCGCTACGCAGGGCCGTGGTGGCGGGCGCTTCCGGCCTGGTGGGGCGGGAGCTGTCGCGGCTCTTGCTGGCGGACCGGCGCTACTCATCGGTCGTCCTGTTACTGCGGCGACCGTTGCCGGAGCTCACGTCGCCGCGTCTCCAGCAGCGGCTCGTGAGCTTCGACGCGCTGCCTGCTCTGGAGCCGTGTGACGATATCTACGTGGCGCTCGGCACCACGATGGCGGTGGCCGGCTCGCAAGCGGCGTTCCGGCGCGTCGATCACGACTACGTCATCGCGGTGGCCCGCGCCGCGCGCGCAGCTGACGCGTCGCGTTTGGGACTCGTTTCAGCGCTCGGCGCGGATACCGCTTCACGAATTTTCTACAACCGCGTCAAAGGTGAAGCAGAGCGTGACGTTTGCGCGCTCGGCTTCGCGCGCGTCGTCATCGCGCGCCCCTCGTTGTTGCTCGGGGAGCGCGCGTCCTTGGGGCAGCCTCACCGCGCGGGCGAAACGTGGTCAAAGCGCCTGCTGGCTCCGCTCTCCGGCGTCATCCCTGTCGCCTACCGCCCCGTTCGTGCGTCGGACGTCGCGCGTTGCTTGATCAATGCCGTGTTAGCCGACACCAGTGGTGTGACCACTATCGAATCGCGCGATCTTCACGCGCGTCGCTAACGTCAGAACATGTGCGCAGGGCGCGCGCAATGTAAGCGCCGTGTCGCCGTAAGATTTCGTCACTCATCAGAGTGGCAAACTGTTACTCTGAGCGCTCGTTTGCCGTTCAGCGAGCACGCGCACCTGGTGGGTGCGAGTGGCGGAGAATCTACATTGACGACACGGGCACAGGTCAAAGCCTGGCTGTTCGCCAGCAGCGCTGCTTTCTCTATCGCGTGGGCCGCTGGAGCTCACGCTGAGTCTCCTTCCGTACCTAGGGCGGGACTTGAGACCGTCAAGCTGGTCACGCCGACGATTTCGTCGTCGTCCGCGCTGAAGCTCAGCCTGACCGAGCCGACGCTGACGCTGCCCGAAAAACGGGAGCGGCGCATCCTCGGTCTCCAGTTACCAACCTTCATCGCCTTTGGGCTCGGTGGCCTCAGCGCGGGCGGCGCGCTGGCGACGGGCGTCGCCGCGACGCGAGGCAACGATCCGAGCACCTGCGATGCGCGGTGCACCGATCGTCACGTGCGTGACAAGGCTCTGCTGGTCACCACCGGCGTGCTGACGGGCATGGCTGCCGTCGGCGTGGGCGTCGGCATCACGCTGATGCTGAGGGCACCGAAGAACCCGAGCAGCGACGTCACTCGTCCTCGCCTCGGTCTGGGCATCTCCGGCGAGAAGGCGGTGGCCAAGGTGGGCTGGGCGTTTACCAGCTTCTAGTCGGCTAGGGATCCAGGCAGCAGCGGACGCCAATCAGGTCGTCCTTGGCGCTGCGCTTGGCGGTGGCGGGGCTCGGAGTCGCGTCGCTGACGGTGGACGAGTTGCAAGCGAGCGTCGGCGGGTTCACGTCCAGGTCGTCGATCGAGCCGCCGCGAATGAGGCAATTGTCGTTCGCGCCCACGTTGCCGGAGCAGGAGTCCTCCCACTCGGCCACGTTGCCGCTGAGATCGAACAAGCCGGCGTACCCGCCGGTACAGGCGGGGAGGCTCGCAACAGGCGCGGCGTGAAAGCCGGCCACGTCCGCCCCGTTGCACCAAGTGGGTTGGTACGCGTTGCCGTACGGGAACTTCTGCGTCCCGCCTTCGCTGCACGCGCGGTACCACTGGCTGGCGTTCGCGTCCGCGAAGCTGGCGGGTGGGTTGGGGCCGCCCGTGATGGCGCCGCACAGGCGCTTGCCGGCCCATTCGCAGTAGCGCTTGGCGTCGCACCAGTCGATGCAGCCCACCGGCGACTTGGGCCGAGCGATGGGATCGTACTTGTCGACTTCCTCCGCCGCGCAGGCCTGCGTCGTGTCCGGAGCGAAGGTGCTATTGAAGGAGCAGGCAGCGATTTGACCTGCCGTGCTCGGATTGGAGGCGAGGAAGGCGGCGTAGTCCTCGTTGGTGACCTCCGTGCGGTCCATGCAATAGAAGCCGCCGCCTGGCTTGGGGATTTCGATCAGCGGCGGGCCCGGCAGCGTGAGCGGGCAGGTCTTGGGAGACGAGCCGCCTGAGCCGCCGTTGCCGCCACCGCTCTCGGAGCCACCGTTGCCGCTGCCGCCGCTCGCGGAGCCGCCGTTGCTCGCGCCGCCAGCGCCCATGCCGCTATCCGAGCCACCCGTGATGGCGCCGCCACTGC
>JAEYOT010000225.1 GCA_023411445.1 Pseudomonadota bacterium | reverse complement strand
TCCTGCCACATGGCGTGCACGATGGACGCGCCGAGCGAGCCGCCGGCCTCGTCGACATAGCGGCTCATCATGCCGCGGTCGAGCTCGACGCCTTGGTCGAGGACATGCTGCTCGAGCCGATAGTGTGGCACGCCTAGCCCGAACTTCTGCACCAGGATGTGCGCGACGACGGAAGAGTGCAGTAGGCCACGCGGGAACAGCGTCTCCGGCACCTGCACTCCGAGCACGGTGGGGCCGTCCTTACCGCGCACCTCGTACTTGGCCGTACGCTTGACGAGCACGGAGAAGCCGCCACGGCGATACATGAGCTGCGCCGACTCCTCCCAGCCGATCAGCTTGGCGGTCTGGTCGAGTCGCGGGTCGCGAATGTCGACGATGGTCCTCGGCAAGTCACTGCTGAGCAAGTCACGGCGCCCCTTGGGCTTGGCCTTGGTGGCTGGCGGCGGCGTGGGCTCACTTTCCTCCGTCTCCGCCGATTTTGCCTGCTTGATCGCCGCATCCAGCTGCTTTTGGAGCTGCTTTTCGTCGCTCAGCAGGTCGCCGAGCGCGAGTTGATTCTCGCTCGTCCGTAACCGCTCGGTCTTGGTGCCGTAGAGCCGGCGCTTGAGCAGCTCGTTTTCGTGCGCCAGGTTGACGATGGTCTCCTGCAGCGAGTCGACCTGCACGTCGCGCTCGGCCTTGATCGCCAACACCTCGGTCTGCAAGGTCGCCACGAGGTCCGCGAGCTCATCGAGCGAAAGCTTGGGCTTGCTCTCGGAAGACCGCGTGCTCGACACCTCTCGTCTATACACGACGGCGATCGAGCTACTCAAGCGTGATGCGCATCGAGCGCCCCGCGCTCAGTGGATGCGCTTGCGCAGCTTCTTGGGAGCGCTCGCGATGCCCTTGTAGATCACCTCGAAAATCGCAACGCTCACGGTGACGTGCTGATCGCCGACACGAGTCGGCTTGGGCAGCTCGAACCTCCCCGCGTCCAGCTTCTTGTGCACGATGATGGTGCCGGTGCCGTCCCAAGTGAGGACTTTCATCGTATGGCCACGCTTCCCGACGAAGACGAACAGCGCCTTCGAACGCGGCTCGGCCCGCATCCGCTCTCGCACCAGGCCGCCGAGGCGCTCGTAGCCCAGCCTCATGTCCAGGTACGCCGACGAAGGCGCGACGCCCATCCGCTTCGCCAACACGCCCACCTTCTCCCCCGTTGCTCGCACTTCCGCGATCAACTGCGCCCGCTGCTCAGCCGTGTACTGCTTCCGCATACCCACTTGTCCGACGTGGCGACGTCCCACTGCCAGATGGGCACGGTGCAGCGGTTACGTTGCTTTTCACGACCGCGAGCGTGAGGCGCGAGCGTGCCTCGTGATGTGAATTGCGACTCTCGCACGGGGAGGTGAACTCGAGCCGAACGAGCGGCATCTGAGGGTCGCACGTCGAACTACGGATCGCGGAAGGGAGAGCCCATGGTGCCGATGAACATGCGTGAGGCGACGAGAGGCTGGCTCAGGCGCGAGGGCGCAGGTGTAGCGTTAGTGGTGGCGGGCGTTCTGGGGACGTTCGCTTGTTCCACGGGAGCGCCGGACGAGCAGGAGCCGCTCGCGAGCGTGGCGCAAGCGGCCACGTCCGAGGCGGGGTTCGTGGAGAGCACGTTTGCTACGGGCATCTCGAATCCGACCGCGATGGCGTTTGCGCCAGACGGGCGCTTGTTCGTGGCGCAGCAGACCGGGCAGCTGCGCGTGATCAAGAACGGCTCGCTGCTGTCGACGCCGTTTCTCACGCTGAGCGTGGACTCGGCGGGCGAGCGTGGGCTGCTGGGCGTCACGTTTGACCCGAGCTTTGGCAGTAACAACTACGTGTACGTTTATCATACGACGACGTCCGGTGGGACGCATAACCGAATCAGCCGCTTCACCGCGAACGGGGACGTGGCGGTGGCGGGGAGCGAGGTGCAGCTCGTCAACCTGCCCACGCTCAGCAGCGCGACCAATCACAACGGCGGAGCGCTGCACTTTGGCAACGACGGCAAGCTGTACGCTGCGGTGGGCGACAACGCGACTAGCTCCAACTCGCAGAGCATGTCCACCCCGTTCGGCAAGATGCTGCGCTTCAACGCCGACGGCAGCATCCCCAGCGACAATCCATTTTTCACCAGCACCAGCGGCGTCAATCGGGCGATTTGGGCGCTGGGGCTACGCAATCCGTTCACGTTCGCCGTGCGGCGCAGCACGGGCGCCATGCTGATCAACGACGTGGGGCAGAACAGCTGGGAAGAGATCAACGTGGGCGGCGCGGGCCGCAACTACGGTTGGCCGGCGACCGAAGGCATCACCACGAACCCGGCGTACACCAGCCCGCTGTTCGTTTACGGGCGCGGCGGCGGTACGGGCGGCGGCTGCGCCATCACGGGCGGCACGTTCTACGATCCCGTGACGCCACAGTTCCCGAGCAGCAACGTCGGCAAGTATTTCTTCGCGGACTATTGCAACGGCTGGATCCGAAAGCTCGATCCTGCGACCGGCAGCGCGAGCGTGTTCGCGACTGGTTTGAACGCGGTGGTAGACTTGCGGGTTGGCCCGGATGGCGCGCTTTACTACTTGGCGCGCGGTAATGGCTCGATCGGCAAGATTTCATTCCCGGGTGCGCAGGCGCCGGCCATCAGCGCCCAGCCAGCGAGCTTGACGGTGCCGGTGGGCGCTAGCGCGACGTTCAGCGTCTCCGCCAGCGGTAGCACGCCGCTCAGCTACCAATGGCAGCGCAATGGCGTGACCATCAGCGGTGCCACCCAGGCGAGCTACACCCTGAGCAGCGCGCAGCAGTCCGACAGCGGCGCGCAGTTTCGCGCGGTGGTGACGAACGACTTTGGCAGCGTGACCAGTAGCGCCGCCACGCTCACGGTCACGACCAACACGCCGCCTAGCGTGAGCATCACCAGCCCGAGCGTGGGCGCCAGCTACACCGGCGGCAGCACCCTGGCTTTCGCTGGCACGGCCAGTGATGCGGAGGATGGTGTGCTCTCCGCCAGTCGCTTCACTTGGCGCATCGATCTGCACCACGACCAGCACGTGCACCCGGCGCTGCCGGATCTGAGCGGCGTGAGCAGCGGGAGCTGGCAGATCCCGAGCACCGGCCACACCGAGACGACCGTTTGGTACCGAGTGCACCTCACGGTGACGGACTCCGGCGGGCTCAGCGCCTCTACCTTCGTGGACGTCCATCCGCGGGTGGAGCAGCTGACACTCGCCACCGTGCCGGCCGGGCTGGAGGTCACGCTCGATGGGCAGCCGTTCACCTCACCGCTCACGTTCGACAGCGTGGTCGGCGTACAGCGAGTGATCGGCGTCACCTCACCGCAGACGCTCTCGGGACAAACCTACAGCTTCCTGAGTTGGTCCGACGCGGGCGCAGCGACGCACACAATCACGACGCCCAGCTCCGACAGCACCTACACGGCGACCTTCGCTCAGAGCGCGGGTTTTACCGCTGAGTACTACGACAACAGCAACCTGACCTCGCTGGTCACGACCCGAGCCGACGCGGCGATCGACTTCGATTGGGGGAGTGGCTCGCCAGCGGCCGGTGTTGGGGCGGACACGTTCTCGGCGCGCTGGACGGGCACGGTCGTGCCCCAGTACACGCAAACTTACACGTTTTACACGGTGAGCGACGACGGCGTCCGTTTGTGGGTGAACGGCAAT
This sequence comes from Pseudomonadota bacterium, assembly GCA_023411445.1. Taxonomy (GTDB): domain Bacteria; phylum Myxococcota_A; class Polyangia; order Polyangiales; family Polyangiaceae; genus PMG-095. The sequence continues at coordinate 619 of JAEYOT010000225.1, read as the reverse complement.
CTGGTCATCAACAACTGGACCGATCATCCTCCCGCGGAGAACGCAGCGAACGTCGCGCTGGTAGCCGGACAGAGCTATAGCATCCGGCTCGAGTACTACGAGAACGGGGGCGGCGCGGTGGCCCGCCTGCATTGGTCGAGCCCCTCGCTCAGCCGGCGCCCCGTGACGCCAGGCGGCTCGCCTACGGGCGGCGAGCTCGCGATCGCTTCGAGCAGCTCAGGAGCGTTTCAAACGCCGCCTGCCCTTTCGCACGACGGCGACGAGGGCACGCGCTACGCCAACAACGGCAGCTTGTCGACCGCCAGCATCACCTACGTGCTGCCGGCTGCCGCTAGCGTCAACCGGGTGCGCCTGCTGCTCTATAGCGGCGACAATCGCACTTACCCGCTCCGCATCACGGTCGGCTCCACGCAGGTGTGGAACGGCAGCACCACCACGAGCAACAGCTATTGGGAGACGACGTTCCCGGCCGTGACCGGTAGCACGGTCACCGTGACGATGACGGGACAGAACAGCTCTGGGCACAACTGGCTCAGCATTTGGGAAGCCGAGCTGTACGGGCCGTAGGCGGCCAAGCGTTACCGCCGCGGCGCGCTGGCCAGCGCCGCGGCGAAGAAGG
>JAEYOT010000140.1 GCA_023411445.1 Pseudomonadota bacterium | reverse complement strand
GGCGCCGGGCCGGCCGCCGCCGCTCCGGGCGCAGCAGCCTCCGCAGCTCCCGGCGGCTCGGCGCCGCCGTGCACGCCTACCAGGTTGAGCGCAGAGGAGCTCTCCGGATCGAGCGCCAAGAGCAGGTGGCCGCCGCGATCGGCGTAGCGCTGAAGCGACGCGATCTCCTCGGGGGAGAAGCCTTCGCTCGGGCCCAGCACCACCACCGCGTCGGCGTCGTCCGGCACGTCGCGGCCAAGGCCCTGAGCAAGGCCAAGCTCCTTCACCGTCACGTTCTGCTTCTGAAGGAGCGTCTTCGTGATGTTGGCGGTGCGGCCGTCCTTTTCCGCGCTGCCGCGCGGCGCGTCATTGATTTCGCCGTGGCCTACGGTAAAATAGACAGTCTTGCGCGAGCGCACGGCTTTCAGCAGCTGCTCCTGAAAGTCGCGATCCAGCGTCTTGAGCTTGGGCCGCGCGGTCTGCAAGTCAGCGCCAATCGTCAACGTGTACGTCGCGCTGCCCTTGGCTAGGACGATCACGCCATCTTGCGTGGCGCGAAGCTCCTTGGCGAGCTTGGGCGCGAGCAGCCGATCCTTCACCTCGACCTTGAGCTTGGGGCTGACGGCGGAGAGCTCCTTGAGGTAGCTCTCCACCTCCGGCCGCACCTCGTTCACGTCTGGGTAGAACGCCACCACCCGGATCGGCTCGGTCAAGCTGGCCGCGATCTTGCGCGTCGACTCGCCCGGTCGCGACGTCTTGAAGTAGCTGTAGTCCCACTTCTTCTCGATGCCGCCAGCGGCGTAGACGAGCAGCGAGCCGTACACGGCCACCATGGCGAGCGCGCCACCAGCGGCGGCGGCCGCCTTGACGCGGCGTGACTCCGGCCGCTCCGCGCGGCGCATGGGGCGGAGCGCCACCTCCGCGAACAGCTGCGGCACCAGCGAGAGCGTGAGCAGCGACACCCACAGCACGCGCAAGAGCTCCACGGCGTCGTCGCGCTTCTGCGTCGGCCACTGGGCGAGCCCAAAGCGCGTCAGGCCGGACTCGGTGGTCACGTAGTAGATGCCGAGCGACACCAGGCCGAGCAGCGACAGCAGCGCGAGCAGCCGCTCGATCGCCGCGCGCTCGCCCTGGCTGCGGTACTTGGGCGAAAAGCGCAGCCCCGTCGCGATCAAAAGCGCCAGCACGCCCAGCGCCGTGACCACGCCGGCCCCCTTCTCCAGGCCCGTTAGCGCGCGCTCACCGAGCAGCACCAGCGCAAGGCCCCCCAGGTAGAGCGGAAACAAGAAGCCCGGCGCGCCGCTACCGACCGCCACCGCCGACAGACCCGTGCCCGCCGGCTTCACCTCGGGCGTGGAAGACTGGCTCATTGCCACCTCCGCGCCTCGAGCACCTTCACCGAGGCGAACAAGAATGCATAGGTGAACAGCACGTAAAAGATCACTCCGGAGGGCTCCAGGATGCCCTGCATGAAGGGACGGAAATTCTCGTGGTGCACGGCCAGCGCCGACAGGAATTGATTGAGCGGCGGCTCGGTGGCCCTGGCCACCATCCACAAGAGCACGAACACCGCCGCGATGATGGTCCCGATGATCAAAGCCACCACTTGTGAGCTGGCGAGCGCAGAGCCAAAAAGTCCGATCGCGATGATGGCCGAGCCGAGCAAGAGCAGGCCCACGTAACCGACCACGATGTGGCCGACAGCGACCTTGCCGTGCACGAACAGCCACGCTGGCATGTAAACCGACAGCAGCGTGGTCAAGGTCAGCACCGCGACCGCCGCCAGGAATTTGCCGAGCACGATGTCTCGATCCTTGACCGGTGACGTGTTGAGCAGCACCAGCGTCCCGGTCTGTCGCTCTTCGGCCAGGAGCCGGAACGAGACCAAGATGGCGGCGATCTGCGTGACACCAGAGGTGTTGTAGAAGAACTTGGTCAGCACCTCGCCGCTCAGCGCCTTCTCTTCCAACCCGTTGGCGAAATAGAAAAACAAGCCGTCCACCAGCAGCGCGCCCGCGACCAGCACGGGGCCGAGCCAGCTCTTGAAGAAGGCGCCCAGCTCCCGCTTGGCGATCAGCAGCGCGATGCTCACGACGCACCTCCCGGCGGGCTCGAGGGGGTCTCCGTGGCGGCCGGCTCCTCCGCCTCCCCTTCTTTGCGCCGTTTCTTCTTGCGGCGCACGGGCGCGCCTTCGCCCGTCTCGCCGAGCAGCTCCAGGAACATGCTCTCCAGCTCTTGCTCGCGCCCGAGCGAGATTACGCCGACGTCGGCCTTCACCAGCGCGCGGCACACCGCGTCGCGCAGATCCCCCTCACCTCGCACGGAGAGCGAGGCGACGCCGGCGCCCGGTTCACGCGCCGGCACGGCTTCCACCCCGGAGACGCCGGGCACCTGTCCGATGACCTCCAGCGCGCGGGCCTGCGCTACCTCGCTGCTGGCGTCCGGCAGCCGCACCGTCACGGCCACGCGCGCACCCTCGCGCAGCTCCAGCGATAGCTGGCTCTCGGTGCCGGACCAAGCGATCTTGCCCGCGTTGATCACGAGGATGCGATCGCACGTCTCGCTGATCTCCGACAGGATGTGGCTGGAGAGCACGACGGTGTGCTCGCCCTTCAAGTTCTTCACCAGCTCGCGCATCTCCACGATTTGCACGGGATCCAGGCCGGAGATTGGCTCGTCCAGCACCACCAGATCCGGCGCGTGCACGATGGCTTGCGCGATGCCGACGCGCTGCTTGTAGCCGTGCGACAGCGCGCCGATCACCCGCTTGGCGACGCCGCCGAGCTCCGTAAGCTCCAGCGCTTCATCGACCATCTTGGCCGTCTTGTCCTTGGGCACGCCGCGCAGCCTGGCGGCGAAGGACAGGTAGGCGCTCACGGTCATGTCCTCGTAGAGCGGCGGGCGATCCGGCAAGTAGCCCACCTTGCTCTTGACCTCCTCGGGTCGCTCGACCACGTCCACCCCGCTCACCCTCACGGAGCCGCTGGTCGGCAGCAAATCGCAGGCCAAAATCCGCAGTGTCGTGGTCTTGCCGGCGCCGTTCAGGCCGAGCAGGCCGATAATCTCCCCACGCTCGATGCTGGTGGTCAGCGGTCCGACGGCCCGTTGGTCCCCGTAATACTTATAGAGCTCTTGAATTTCGATCACGCGCAGCCTCGACCTGAAAGCGTGCTGGTCCTCGAGCACGGCCCCTGAAGCC
>JAEYOT010000096.1 GCA_023411445.1 Pseudomonadota bacterium | reverse complement strand
CGCTTGCAGCGCGCTGGTCGCGATCGCGACGCGATCGAGGTGTTCCGCCAGATGGTCGCGCTGGACCAGGGCAACCCGCTGCCGCACCTGCGGCTGGCGGAGGCCTGCTGTCGCGTCCAATCGCTCGACGAGGCCATCGAGTCTTTCTGGACCGCGGCGGAGCTGCTGTTGAACCTGGACCGCGCAGACGACGCGCTCAAGGTAGTGGAGCGCATCCTACATTTCCGCGCGGATGCTCGCTTCGCGCGTGTCGCCGCGGAGCTGTACCTGGCGCGCGCCACGCGCGAGGACGGCATGCAAGCGCTGGCCAAGCTCCAGATCTGCTTCCAGGCGGATCCGAAGGATTTGGAGACGCTGGGGCTACTGGCTCAAGCCTTCACGCTGATCGGGCAAGAGGCCAAGGCGGTCGAGGTCTACAAAGAGATGGCTCGCTTGGCGCGCGAGCAGAACAAGACGGACCTGTACAGCCAGCTGCTCGGTCACCTGCGCCAAGTGGCGCCGAGCGACGATCAGGTCGCAGCGTTCGAGAGCATCGCGCCGAACGCCCAGTCGCAGCGTCCCTCCGAGGACTCGCACGCCAGCTTGGCGGACTCCGAGGTGGAGCTGCTGGATGACGACGACGAGCCGGGTTTCGACGTCGCGGCGCAGCCCGCGGTGGCGCTGCCGGATCCTCGCCCGCGCATGGTCAGCGCGCCGGACGTGGTGGTGGTGGACGAGCAGCTCGAGGTCGCCGAGGAGCTGAACGACCCGAGCAGCTTCGACGGGCCCGCGCACGCGCGCAAGGCCATCGTGGACGCGGAGTCCTTCCGCAAGCTGCGGCTCTACCCCAAAGCGATCGAGGCCCTGCACATCGCGCTGGAGATCGACCCGCGCTCGCTGGAAATCCGCGAGAAGCTGCGTGAGGTGCTGCTGGAGGCCGGCGAGACCGACGCCGCGCGCCAGGAGTCGATCAACGTCGCGCAGCTGTACCTGGAGGCGGGCAACCCGAGCCAAGCCGAGGTGCTGTTGGCCCAAGTGCTCGAGGTGGACCCGGAGAACCACGGCGCGCTCTTGCTGTGGGAGCAGCTAGCCACTGGCTCTAGCCCGTACGCAGAGGCCGTGGATGACGGTCGTACGCGCGTGCACGGCGCTGACGACCTGCTGCCCAGCGCGAGCACGGACGACTTCGATCCCAACGCGCCGCTACCTTCCTACGATTTGGAAGAGATCGGCGCCGAGCAGGCCATGTACAGCGAGCCCGGGAGCAGCTCGGGCAAGCGCTCGCTGTCGGCCATGGACGACCCGTTCGGCAGCACCAGCGCGGATGAGCCGCTGCCCAGCTTCCCTCTCAGCTCCCATTCGGACGACGAGCTGGGGCTGGGCGACGGCACGACCGAGATCACCGCGCTGGATCACTACGATGACGAAGAAGAGATCTCGGTCGTGGAGGATTTCGTGCCGGCAGCGCCGCGCGCAGCCACGGCCCCCGAGCCCAACTACGAGGGACTGGAGGACGTGCTGGATGAGGCCGAGTTCTTCGCCGCTCGCGGCTTGTTCGAGGACGCCAAGGCCATCCTGCTCGAGCAGCTGACCCGCACGCCGAACCACAAGCTGGTGCTGGAGCGCTTGGCCGAGGTCGAGGGCCAGCTGGCAAGCTCTGGCGAGAGCCAGACCAAAGAGCGCTCGCAGCTGAGCGACCACGGCACCGGCCAGGGCTTCGACGTCGACGAGTCGCTGGGCGCGCTAGACGCGCTAGAGATGCCGCCGGAGAGCTTCGCCGCCAAGTCGCGCGGGATGCTGTCGTCGACGCAGGACATCGACGTCGATCAGGTGTTCGAGAAGTTCAAGGCCGGCGTCAAGGCACAAGTCGCCGAGAACGACAGCGCGACACACTACGACCTGGGCGTGGCCTACAAAGAGATGGGCCTCTTGCCGGACGCTGTCGGCGAGTTCGAGACGGCCGCGCGCGATGCGACGCGCGAGTGCATGTGCTTCGCCATGATCGGCATGATCTACCTGGAGCAAAACCAGCTGGATCGCGCCGCTGAAGCGTACGTGCGCGCGCTCTCCGCGGCGCACAAGACGGTCGAGCAGGAGATGAGCCTGTATTACGACCTGGGCAACGTCTACGAGATGAAGGGCAAGAACCAGGACGCCCTTTACTACTTCCAGAAGATCGCCCGCCGCGATCCTGGCTACCGTGACGTCGCGGATCGCATCGCGCAGCTCTCTCCGCCGCCCGTCTTGCCGACGCCGACCAATCAGCGCGCCGCGAACGACGACGAGTTCGACCGCGTCTTCGACGACCTGTTCCACAAGTAGCGGAAGCGCGGAGTCGCGCCAGGGGGCTTTCAGCCCTCACTCACGCCTGGAATCGATCCCAATTGTCGTTGAGCGGGCGGGCAAGTTGATCGATATTCAGGGCCTGCTCTGCGGGCCGCGCTGGGTGGTCCGAGCTCGTTTTGGGAGGTCACTGATGCGAAGCACTTGTGGGATCTTGGCTTTGATGTTGCTGGTCGGCTGCGGTGGGAGCGACGGGAAAGACGGAGTGGATGGCGCTGCCGGTCCCCCTGGCCCTGCTGGCCCGGCGGGCGCCGACGGTCGCGACGGGAAAGACGGAGAGGATGGCGCGCCCGGCGCGAAGGGCGCCGACGGCGCTCCCGGCACGAACGGAACGGACGGGGAGGAAGGCGAAGACGGCGAAGATGGCGCGGATGGCAGCGCGATCCTGCAAGGAGCCGGCGCGCCGGCAGCCGGCGTAGGCAAAGACGGTGACATCTACATCGACACCGCGTCGCGCGATGTTTACCAAAAGGCGAACGGCGCCTGGACCGTGATCACTAACTTGAGCGGCGGTCCTGCCGGCCCCAAGGGTGACAAGGGAGACAAGGGTGCCGACGGCGACGACGGCGCCAGTGTCCGCCCCGGCGCG
>JAEYOT010000061.1 GCA_023411445.1 Pseudomonadota bacterium | reverse complement strand
GGGTACAGCCGGCGCATCAGGTTGGCGACGCGGCCGCGCACGCTGCGATCACCGTCCGCCATGCTGGGCGCGCGCTGGAGCAGCCGCCCCAGGTCCGTTACGGCCTTGGCCGCAGCGTCGTAGCGGTCCTCGATGCGCGTGGCAGTGAGCTTGGCGATGACGTGGTCGAGCTCGGGCGGCGCGCCGATCAGCTGCGCGAGCGGCGCGGGGTTGCGCTTGCCGGCGCCGACCAACGCCATGTGCTGTGAGGAGTCGCCGATCAAGAAGCGGCGGCCGGCGACCAGCTCCCAGAGCATGATGCCGAACGCATAGAGATCCGAGGGCGCGGCGCCGGGCGTGTTGTTGGCCACCTCCGGCGCAACGTAGCCAGGCTTGGCGAAGACGATGCCGGCCACGGTGTGGCAGCGGCGATTTTCGGCGCGCGCCGTGCCGAAGTCGATCAGCTTGAGCTCGCCGCCATAGCTGACCATCACGTTCTGAGGGCTCAGATCGCGGTGTACGATCTCGAGCGGGCGCCCTTCCGCGTCCGTACGCTCGTGGACGTGCGCCAGCGCCTCGCCCAGCATGATGCCGAGCGCGACGGACTCCGGCCAGCTGACGCGCACGCCGAGCTGCGCGGCGCGGCTGCGCACGTCGCTGAGGTTGCGACCCTCGATGTGCTCGACCACCACGTACGGCTTGCCGTCGCGGTCGCTCGTGGCCTCCAAGATCTGCGCCACGCCAGGGTGCTGCAGCTGCGCTTGGATGCGCGCCTCGTCCAGGAAGCGAGCCAAGAAGGAACGATCGGTCTCGTGCTCGCGCCGGATGATCTTGACCACGACTGGCCGCTCGGCGCCCTCGATGCCGCCCGTGGACGCGAGCAGGACCTCGCCCATCCCGCCGCGCGCCAAGCGCTTGAGCAGGGTGTAGCGCTCGAAGCGACGAGGCAGCGGAGGCTCGAGGCTCGCGCTCGCAGGGGCGGTCTCGGCACCCTTGTCCAGAGCGGTCGCGGCCGGCTCCAGCGCTTGGGCAGAATTCTCCAGCGATTTCGTCGTGTTGGCGTTCGACTCCATGGCCTGCATGTCCGGATGGTGCCTATGTAGCAGGATGTAGGCAAAGAAACCGGCGCGCAATTTCGGCCGCCAAGGCGGACCCAGGGAATGCACGCCATGGACTGCCGGTTGCCTGCGCGGCCTGGTAGGCTCCCGTCCGCCGCGACCCCATGGGTGACGTCTCGCAACCGCTCCGCAGCTCTGGGCTGCACCTGCTGGTCCGACTGCTGTCGGTGCTGGCGGCCTTGTGCGTGCTGTCGCTGACCAGCCGCGCCGCAGCGGCCACGGCGGACTTCGCGGGGGTGCCCATGTGCGGCGATCGCAACGAGAGCGTCGCGGCGCCGCCCATCTTCCGCGCGCGTGACGGCGGCAGCATCGTCGCTTCCCCTTGTCATCCGATCGAGCTCGACGTGCAGCACAGCGCGCCGATCGCACCGGAGCGGGTGGTGATCTCGGAGCGGCCCGAGCGCGTGCTCGCGTTCTCTGCGCTGTGCACCGCGCAGAGCGTCTCGTTGCGCCTAGCTATCGAGCGTGCCGAGCGCACGCTCGAGCGCCCCGGCTTCGTCGGCGAGCTGCTGCGCCCACCGCGAGCCTGAGCTCGCGTCGCGGCGCGGCAGCGTCGCTCTCATCCACTACTCAGTGATCGTTCGCCCCGGCGAGCGCGCGCTGCGATCTCGTTTTCAAGCGTTACGAGTTAGTTACAAAAAACAATACGGAGAGAAGTCATGAACAAAGGAACCGCGATAGTCGGGTTCTTTATCAGCTTCCTCGCGGGCATGTTCCTCATGTGGGGCGTGGACCGCAGGAATGGCGTGGAGATTGGGTCGGAAGAGATGGCCGCGGGCGGCCCCGTTCCGGACCAGAGCGCTGCGAGCGTGCCGGTTTCCTCGAAGGACCCGCAGTGGGGCAAGCCCACCGCGCCGGTCACGATCGTCGAGATCAGCGATTTTCAGTGCCCGTTTTGCAACCGCGTGAACCCGACGATCAAGGCCATCAAGGAGAAGTATGGCCCGGACAAGGTCCGCGTCGTCTGGAAGCACAACCCGCTGCCCTTCCACAAGCAAGCTCGCCCGGCGCATGAAGCCGCGGCAGCCGTCCACGCCCTCGCCGGCAACGACGCGTTCTGGAAGTTCCACGACAGCGCCTTCGCCAACATGCAGGCCCTCACGGACGAGAACTTCGAGAAGTGGGCGGTCGAGGCAGGCGTGGACCGCGCCAAGTTCAAGGCGGCGTACAGCTCCAAGAAGTACGCAGCCAAGGTCGACGAGGACCTGGCGATGGCCAAGAAGGTGGGCGCGACCGGTACGCCGGCGTTCCGCATCAACGGCGTCACGCTGAGCGGCGCGCAGCCGCTCGAGAAGTTCACCGAGGTGATCGACGCGCAGCTGGCCGAAGCCAAGAAGCTCATCGCCAGCGGCACGAAGCCGGCGGACGTCTACGTCACGCTGACGAACAAGAACCAGGCGGCGGCGCCCGCGGCCCAGAACAAGCGCGAAGAGGCCGAGGAAGAGGACAAGAGCGTCTGGAAGGTGCCAGTGCTGGACGACGACCCGATCAAGGGTCCGAAGGACGCGCTCGTCACCATGATCATCTTCTCGGAGTTCCAGTGCCCGTTCTGCAAGCGCGTGGAAGACACGCTCAAGCAGGTCATGGCCGCTTACCCGAACGACGTGCGCATCGTGTGGAAGGACAACATCCTGCCGTTTCACCCGCGCGCCAAGCCCGCCGCCGTGCTCGCCCGTCACGCCTACAAGACCCGTGGCGAGAAGGCGTTCTGGGAGGCTCATGACCTGTTGTTCGCTTCGCAGCCCAAGCTGGAAGACGACGACCTGAAGGGCATCGCCGAGAAGGTCGGCCTGCGTTGGGACGACGTGAAGGCCGCCGCGGACGGCAACAAGTACAGCGACAAGTTCGAAGGCAGCATGGAGCTTGCCAACGACGTGCAGGCGCGCGGCACCCCGCACTTCTTCATCAACGGCGTGCGCCTGAGCGGCGCTCAGCCGCTCGACGCGTTCAAGAAGACGATCGACGAGCAGCTGGCCAAGGCCAAGGGGCTGGTCGCCAAGGGCGTGCCGAAGGCCAAGGTGTACGACGAGCTGATGAAGGACGCGAAGGGTCCGCCTCCGCCCGAGCGCAAGGAAATCGCGGCACCTGACGCGCAGAGCCCCGTGAAGGGCCCGGCCAACGCCAAGGTGACGATCCAGGTGTTCTCCGAGTTCCAGTGCCCCTTCTGCAAGCGCGTCAAGCCCACGCTGGACGAGCTGGAGAAGGAGTACGGCGGGAAGATCAAGTTCGTGTGGCGCCACATGCCGCTCGCGTTCCACGCGGACGCGCCGCTCGCCAGCCAGGCCGCGCAGGAAGCCTTCGCGCAGAAGGGCAACGCCGCGTTCTGGAAGTTCCACGACAAGCTGTTCGAGGCGCAAGGCACCGAAGATGGCCTGAAGCGTCCGAACCTGGAGAAGATCGCCGGCGAGCTCGGCCTGAACATGGACAAGTTCAAGGCAGCGCTCGACAGCGGCACGCACAAGGCCAAGGTCGACGCTGACATGAAGATCGGCAACGACGCGGGCATCAACGGCACGCCCGCGTTCGTGATCAACGGCTACTACCTGAGCGGTGCGCAGCCGGCCACCGCGTTCAAGAAGCTCATCAACCGCGCGCTCAAGGACGCTGGCGGCTGATGTGCGAGGCGCGAACCACCCGGGCGCAAGCCGCCCGGGCGCTCGCGCTGTGCTGCGTCCTCGGGGGGGGCGCGGGG
>JAEYOT010000014.1 GCA_023411445.1 Pseudomonadota bacterium | reverse complement strand
GGCATAGTGTCCTGCGCGGTACTCCTCCAGGGCGTGATCGAAATGTCGCTGCGCGCTCTCTTCGTCCGCTGTTTGCGCTGCGGGGGCGAGCGGCACCTGCGAAAAGGCAGGCGTCACCACCAGCACGGTAGCCAAAAGTGCGAAGGCGCCGCAGAGCCGAACGGGAGCTGCCGGCAGCGACATGTAGCGCCACCATAGCCGATGCCCGGCGATTGTGAATCGCCACGGCAGGCCTATACTTCCTAGGTAGCTCATGCAGGGCGCCTACCCGCCACTCCCCCAGCACGGTCCTGACACAGGTCCGGCGAAGACGAGCGGCACGGCGACGCTCGCGCTGGTCTCGGGCATTCTCTCGTTCACGTGCCTCTGGGGCCTCGGTGGCGTGCTGGCGATCATCATCGGCTGGTTGGCCCACGGGGAGATCGAGCGGGCGGAAGGGCGCGTCACCGGCAAGGGCTTGGCGAGCGTCGGCATCGGCCTCGGCATCACCAACGTGGTGGTCACCGTCGTCGGCCTCGGCGTCTTGGTAGCGCTGGCAATCCGGCCGGACCCGCCCACGGCTGCAGCGCCTCCACCTCCCCCGGTCACGGCCGCTCCGATCTTCCCTCCCGCCGCCCCGACGCCACTGCCCGCCCCGTCGGAGGCGCTCGCGGAGGCGCCGGAGCCTCTGCCCAGCCTGCCGGCCCAGGTCGGCAAGATCGCGATCGTCGAAGGCAACGCCAGTGGCGATGCGCTGCGCCGGCTGCTGCTGAGCGAGCTGGCCAGCTCCGCCAAGGTGGGTGAAAAGGTCGTGCTCTGGACGGTCACGAGCGAGTGCGAGCCGTGCGCCGCGGTCGGGCGCGCTCTGCCGGACGCGCGCATGCAGCGCGCGCTGGCGGGCGTTCGCCTGGTGCGGGTGGACGCGGTCACCCAAGGTGTGGAGCTGCAGCGGCTCGGCGTACCCATCGAGTCCGTCCCGGGCTTCACGCTGCTGGATGCTCAGGCCCGCCCGCTGGACTATATCCATGGCGGTGAGTGGGGCGACGACATCCCCGCCAATATCGCACCTATTCTGGACAAGTTCTTGCGCCGTACTCTCACGGTGCGGCGCTACCGCTGGACGCGCCCACTACGTGATGGCGAGACTTCGTTGTAAACTTCTAGTCTGGTCATCACGTACGCGGGCTAGAAAACCACCAGGCGTAGCGGTACCATCCGCGGCCCTGTAATGACGAGCGCTCAACATTTGGTCACGCCCCTCCCGGTCGGAACCGCCGTAGCGCCCGGTTCGCTGCGCGCACGGCTCGAAGAGCTGCGAGCGCGCGGCACTCAGCTCAGCCTCAAGCAAGCGGTCGGTATCGTCGTCCCGCTCTGCGTGCAGCTGGCGGAGCTCCACCGCGCCGGTCACACGCTGTTCCTCCACCCTTCGATGCTGGTGGAAGATCAGTACGGCTTCTTCCAAGTGTCGCCGCAGCTCGCCCACCAGCCGCCGATCCTGCCGCGCGACAAGGCCTGCCTGCCGCCTGAAGCCAAGGCCGCTCCCGGCGGCGCGCGCGCGAGCGTCTTCGGTATTGGCGCCATCTTGTACGAGCTGGTCACGGGCGCCGCGGTCGGCCCGGGCATGCGCCGCCCGACCGAGGTCGTCTCGGGTTTACCGTCAGATTTCGAGGCGGTGCTGGCCAAAGCCCTCGTCTCGGATCCCGGGCACCGGCCGGACGACTTGAACGCGCTCGCGCAAGCGCTGCACCAGTTCGCGCCGACCGGCAGCGTCGTCCCGCCGCCCGCCGACACATCGCACTTGGATCACGACGTCGGCTTCGACGTGGACGTCTCCATGTCGCTGCTGCCCCCCACCCCCAGCGCGACACAGCGCAACGGCTTCGGCGTTGGCGTGATCGAAGCCAAGCAACCGGCGCGCCCGGCGGACGCGACGAGCGAGCTTGCCTCCCTCAAGGCGCGCCTCGAGAGCGATCCTCGTCCCCGCTACGTCGTCGTCAAGGACGGGATGGATCACGGGCCGTTCAGCGCCGTGGAGCTGCTGCAACAGATCGCCAGCCACACCTTCGTGGAGCACGACCTGATCCGCGACGCGCTCAGCAACGAAGAGCGCGCGATCAAGGACTGGGACGAGTTTGCGCCGTTTGCCGAGCACGCCAAGCTGCACCGCGAGGTCAAGGCCGAGAAAGAGGCGATCCAACGCGTCGTCGTGCAGGAGACACGCAGCACGCGCGGTAAGGCCTTCGTCGGCATCGCCGCCGTAGGCGCCCTGCTCGTCGCCGCCGGCATCTGGTTTCTGACCTCGCGCGGTAGCCAGAGCGACGAAGTGGCCGTGCAGGCCGACACGCTGTCCAACGTGGAGGTCGAAGGCGACCTGAAGTCCACGAAGAAGGCCGGCGGCGGTGGCGCCAAGGTCGTGGGCAAGAGTGGCGGCTACCCGATTTTGGGCGGCGGCCAGAGCTGCGAGTCGGCGCAGGCCGCCTACAACGAAGAAATGACGATGGGCGGTGGCCCCAAAGACATCACGGCAGGCCAGTACGGCTCGGTGCTGAACCGCGGCTCGTATTTCGCCCACTGCGGCGTGCCGGACTCCACCAGCCTGAGCATCTGTGCCGCCGTGCAAAACGGCCGCGCGGTCGGCGTCACCGTCATCGCCAAGCCGCGTGACCGGCGCGTGGAGGCCTGCGTTTCGGCGGGCGTGCGCGGCCTCAGCTTCCCCAGCCATCCCAAGCTGGACGTGACCCGCACCAGCTTCTAAAAGCAAGCCATGGTGCGGGAAGGAGGAGGGACGATGAACAGGCCGGGTGCGGCGCTTGGCTTGTGGGCCTTGCTCGCATTCGGGTGCACCACGCCGGTCGCGAGCAACCTGCCGGAGAACGAGGCCAATCGCGCGGTGGTGGCGCTCGAGCAGCACGGCGTGTCGGCGGAGAAGGAGCGGGATCCCGAGAGCGAAGGTCGCTTTCGCGTCACCGTGAGCCGCGATGAAGCCGCCGCCGCCGCCGGCGTGCTCGAGCGCGAGGCCGTCCCCGGCCCGGAGGCGCCCGGCATCTTGCAGAGCTTGGGCCGCGGCTCGATGGTGCCCAGCCGCTTGGCGGAGCATGCGCGCTTGCTCTCCGGTATCAGCGGTGAGCTCGAGCAGTCGCTGGTGGCCGTCGACGGCGTGGTCTCGGCTCGCGTCCATATAGCGGCGCCGGAGCGCAGCCCGCTGGACGGCGAAGAGGATAAGGCGCAGCCGTCCGCGTCGGTGCTGCTGCGCCACCGCGGCCCTACCCCGCCGCTGGCGAGCGCGGACGTGCAGCGCCTGGTGGCCGGCGCCGTAC
>JAEYOT010000823.1 GCA_023411445.1 Pseudomonadota bacterium | reverse complement strand
GCCTCGAACACGCCAGAGTATTCGACGCGCTGCACCAGGCGCTCCAGCTTCTCCACCAAGTTGGGATCCACCGGCGCTTCCTCGAAGCACACGCCCACGCCTAGACGGCGCGGCCGCTGGAGGATCTTGCGGCCGGCGCGCGCCCCCCAGAGCCGCCCGCCCTGAGCGTAGCTCGAGATGTTGTAGATGTTGGTGGCAGCGTTCGGGAAGAACTCCTGCACCATCGGCATGGCAGCAGAGCGATCGTAGTCCACGAGCGCGCGCCCGTGGCGCAAGGTCGTGAAGTAGTCGTAAGCATCCGGCAGGTCCTGCGCGCGCTGGACGCGTCGGCCCTTGCTGCGCGAATTGAACAGGACCTGCGTCATGGGCTTGAGCAGCACCGGGAAGGCGATGTCGCGCGCCATGCTGCGCAGATCTGCAGCGTCCTGCGGGAACCAGCTGCGGGGCACGTCCAGTCCAGCCTCGCTGGCGTGCGCGGCCAGCTGGCCTTTGTGGAGCAGCGCATGAACGGCGCTGATGGTCGCCGGGCCAAGGTAGAAATAGGGCGCGAGCTCGTCGCGGTGCAGCGCGTAGAGCCAAGCCGTGTCGTCGCACGTCGGCAGCAAGACGTGACGCTCGTTGTTCTTGCCGAACTCCAGCAGCCACTCGATGAAGGCGTCCGTATCAGTAGTGGGCGGGCACTCCACGTGCGTCGACGCGTACTTCGACCAACCTGAGATGGCCCACAGGCTCGGGCCAGCGGTCGTGACACGCACGGAGTCCCGACCCAGGGTCCGCACCGCGGCGAGGGTGCCGTAGAACGCTGGCGTGGTGAGCAGGACCGGCGGTAGTGGGGAGCCACCAGGCGCCTGGTCCGCGGGTCCCGTGACGGGGCCTTGTGCCTCTGCCGTCCCCTTCACGCTCTCCGCGCGCCCCCGCGCGCTGCTGACCATCGGAGCGCGCTGCTTGATCAGCGAGCGCAAAGCGCTGGGAGCCATGCTGCCAGCCAAACCCAGCGCCGCGAGCAGTATCGCGTTGGCGATGCCCATGTCAGCCTGCTCCCGTGGTGCCGAGCGCACCCGGCACGAGGCTGGTCGGCGTATCGTATGCGATCAGGTCCTCGAACGTTTCCGCGCGGCGGAGCTGCTGGACGCGCCCGTCGCTGACGGCGATCACCGCCGGCTGCGGGAAGGAGAATGAGGTGGCGAAGGGCACGAAGTAGGCGCCAGCGTCCATGATGGCCAGCCCGTCACCATTTCTGAGCTCGGGCAGCGCGCACGCCCAGCGCAAGGTATCCCCCGGCGAGCAGATCGGGCCGACCAGCGTGTAGATGCGCTCGTTGCCAGCGCCGGGCTTGAGCGCGAGCACCTGGTGGTACTCCGAGCGACAGCTCTCAGCGAGGTTGATCCCGGCGTCGAGGATGGCGTGATAGCGCTCCGCTCCTTGCTTCACGCTCATCACGCTGGTGAGCAAGAACTGCGTGTCACTGGTCAGCGCGCGGCCGGGCTCGACGAAGATGCGCGGCGCCTGCCGTCCGCGCGCCTGGTAGTGCGCTTCCACCCGCTCCAGTAGCAGCGAGGTATATTGGCGGATGCTGAGCGAGGCGCTCGGCTCCGGGGCTGGCAGCTCGCGGCCGAACGTCATGTTCAAGCGCAGCTCCCGCGCCGACAGCGAGCGAACGCTGCGTGACGCCAGGCTGCCGCCCACGTCCAGCACCTCGAGTCGAAGCTCGAGCTCCCGTTCCAGGAGATCGGCGAAGGACAACACACCGCCAACGTGGCTGTCGAGCTCGCTCGCGCTCGACAGCATGCCTCCGCGATGGACATGCAGCGCGACCACGTCCAGAGCGCCGCTCTCTTTGGCGTAGCGGAACGCTGCGAGCGCTTCCCCGCCCGCCGCCGGTATACCGAACTGCCCAGCCCAGCCGCCGAACGTGACCCGCAGACCCACGCGCGGCTTGCGGCCGAGCTGCTTGGCGATCGCGATCAGCAGCTCGAGCTCCTCACGATGGTTGACGTTGATGAGCTCGATGCCCAGCTCGACGGCCTGCCTGAGCGACGCTTCGGACTTGCCTGGGCCGTTGAAGATGATGTGTCGCGGCGGCACGCCCAGCTTGAGCGCGAGCCACAGCTCGTAGTGTGAGATGACCTCGGCTCCGACCCCGCACGCATGCAGCTCGGTCAGCACGCCGGGGAGCGGGTTGGTCTTGTAGGAGCTATAGACCTCACAGGCGTTGGCACGCCCGAACGGCTTGTCGAGGAACGCTCGGGCGTTGCCGCGCAGGCGATCCAAGTCCACCACGTGCAGTGGGGAGCCGTACTGGTCGCGGAGGTCGCTGAGCTGCAGGTCACCGAGCGCGAGCTGGCCTGCCGCGTTGACGTGCAGGCCCCAGTGGGAGGCGGGGATGGCGGCTCCCTTCGACTGCGCTCGCACGGCGCGCGTCAACCCGCGCTTGAGCCAAGCCTTGGATGTTTGCTTGAGGTTCCCGAGCGGCCCCATCACGCTCCCTGCTCAATCGCTGTAGCGGCTAATCTCATCTAGAAAGGTTGGAAGAGGGGTGTGACATCGCCACACTCTAGGGCGTGCACGATCGGAGCGCAATTACGCCTCAGTACAGGTGGGGAACGGCCCGACGTTCAGTTGCTGAGGCCTACCAAGCGCTGCAAGGAACTGACGATACGCTGAGCAGTCAGCCGTGCATCGAAACGAGACTCCACGATGGCGCGGCCCCGCACACCCATTTGTACGGCGGTTTCGGGGGCAGTCAGCAAGCGCTCGATGACTTCCCGCAGCTGCTGACCATCCCCACCTCTTAGTAAGTAGCCGCTCTGCCCGTCTTCCACGATCTCCGGAATGCCCCCGACCCCGGTAACTACGACGGGTAGGCCTTTGGCCATGGCCTCCAGCGAAGCGATCGAGAAGCAGTCAGCTCGGGTGGGGAGGACGAACGCATGCGCCTCGTCATAGAGCCGCCTCAGCTCTGGGCTGTCAGCCGTGAGGTTGCGGTGGACCGTGACACCCTCCTCCGCGATGACGTCGTCGCGCGTCACCAGATCCAACGCGCAGCGGCCACGCAGGTGTTGGCGAAAGACGTCCAGCAGCAGGTCCCCGCCTTTTCGCTGGAAATCGCCGCCAACGAACAGGAGTCGGGGCAACCCCTGCCGCGTCGGCAGCGCCCGTGGCGTGAACCGCTCCAGGTCTACCCCCGGAGGGATGACCGCCGTCTTCTGCGCGCTGACGCCGTAGTCATTTGTGAACGAGCGCCGCGCCCACTCGGACCAGCCAACGC
>JAEYOT010000792.1 GCA_023411445.1 Pseudomonadota bacterium | reverse complement strand
GTTCAGGCCCGGCACTTCGCTGGCGCTGCGGCGGAACGTGCGCAAGATCTCGCCGCTGTCCAGCCGCACCACCGTGACGGAGCGCGCCTGCAGCGCGCGGCCGGAATAGCAGCGCACGTTGGTGCGCGGCGTGAAGGCATTCTCGAACGCGGTGAAGGTGGTGTTGGCGCGCGGGCAGCCGGCGTTGCCCTCGCCGCCGTTGCCGGAAGGCCCGTAGCCGCCCGGCAGCACCGCCACCGCGACCTCCTTACCGCCGATGTACACGGTGGTGATAAGTGGCGTGCCGCCGCCGGTGCCGAACAGCGGCTGACCCGACTCGTCCGTGTTCAGCTGCCACAAGAACTTGGGGCCACCGCTCGTGCCATCGACCACCGGCTCGGTCACGTCGATCGCGAAGTAGCCGGAGCGCTTGGCGCCGTAGCTCTGTACCAGGATGGTGCGCCAGGCGCCGGCTCCCTCGCGCGCGTCGTTGATGTTGCGCTCCAGCTTGAACTTGTAGCCGCTGAGCGAGTTGTCCAGGGTCGCCACCACGTCCCTGATCGCCGGCGTACCGTCGAGCAGGAGCTGGTGCGAGCCGGGGTACAAGGAGGGGAGGCCGGTCAGCACGCCGGGCGGGATGAAGGCCCACAGCTCGTTGTTCTCGAGCGTCTTCACCTTCATGGACTCGGCGTCGTCCGTGGTGGCGGGGCCGATCTTGAAAGCGTGCAAGAAGCCGTCGTTGGAAGAGGCGTACAGCACGGACGGCCGCTTCGCCGCGACCTGCTGCGCGACGAACGCCTGGTAGCTGGAGTCCACCAAGAACTGGGAGGGGCGGCCCGGTACGGCGCGCGGCACGGAGTGGAAGATCTCCGCGATCAGGTTGCAGCCTTCGCCCGCGCCGGTGGGGCAGCGGCTGTACGGCGTGTCGTTGTTCAGGCCTACCAGCCATTTGAGGTAGCGGTGGCGGCAGGCGTTGGCGTCCAGATTGGCGCTGGTGCTGTCGCAGGTGGTGTCGTTCACCTTGATGGCCTCCGGCGGGAGATCCGCGAAGGTCGCGCTGGTGTACTGACCCTGAGTGCCCTTGTAGGTG
The DNA here is from genome assembly GCA_023411445.1 of Pseudomonadota bacterium. GTDB lineage: Bacteria > Myxococcota_A > Polyangia > Polyangiales > Polyangiaceae > PMG-095. The sequence goes on along the minus strand of JAEYOT010000792.1, from coordinate 2,038 downwards.
CCGACGCCGTCCGTCACGCCAACCGGTAGGTTCGGGCGCATGCTGGCGTCGGATTCGATCGGGTGATCGCCCACCACCGTGAACAGGCGACGCGCCCCCGGTCCGGCAAAGTTCACGTTGTCCACGAACTTGTCGCCCTTGGTGGCGTCGACGGCCTCCAGCACGGGCTTCAGCACGCCGGCGTCTTCCTTGCACACGTAGCGTGAGCGGTTCAGCTCGCCGACCCAGGGCTTGTCTAGCTTGCCGGGCTTGAACGAGGCCGCGAAGCGGAAGGAGCGCGCGAACGCCTGATTGGCGGGGCTGTTCGGGATGAAGCCACCTCCGGAGGCGTTGACGAAGGGGGTGCGGGTGGTGGACTTGAAGCTGCCGCCAATCGCTTGCGACAGCGCCGCACGCAAGGCGTCGCGGTTGTCTGCGAAATGCGCCCGACGCCAGTCCGCTTCACCAGCCGCCGCCGGTGCGCGCCCGCCAGCGGCGGCGATGCGGTTCAGCGAGCAGCACGCCTGCACCGCCGTGTCGTTCGTCATGGTCAGGCACGGGCCGGTGGGATCCGTGTCGTTGAAGACATTGGCGTCCGAGCAGGCCTTCTCCGAGCCGTCGATCACGATCTTGGGCAAGGCGAAGCCGATCACGTAGACATCGATGCCCTTGCTCTTCAGATCTTGAGCGATGTCCTCCGCCTTGCTGTAGGGGCAGCCGTCGGGCTCGCAGTACGGGCGGAGATCCATGTTCGGCTGGCCGTCGGACAGCAAGATCACCGACTGCTGCCGGCAGGCCTTGGCCGGGTCATCGACGGGGCCAAACTTGAAGCTGGAATCGAGCGGATCGGGGGTCGTATCGCTGAGCAGGTAGGCGCGCGCGTCGTCCAGCATGCCCGCGATCGGCGTGGCGCCGTAGGGGCGCGTCGCCAGCAGCACCTCCTGGATCATGCCGTTGCGCGTCTTGAAATCCGTGCTGCCGAGCGCCGGGTTGCCGAAGCCGACCGCGCGACCCTCCCACGGCGGCGCGCTCGCGTTGCGCACGCCGACCTCTTGCGGCTGCGGCGTGATGCAGCCCTCGGGCATGCCGGTCACGGCCGTGGACAAGTAATAGCTCCACAGCCCGCTCTGATCCTTGGCCGCGCTCGGATCCGTGTCGAAGGTCATCAGGCCGAAGCGCACGTCCGACTCGAACGCGTCCAGCACGCCGTCGAAGGCTTGAACGAAGTCGCAGCCTGCGTTGACGTTGTCCCAGCGGTGGTAGTTGATGGCCCCAGCCGGGAACAAGGCGGCGTTGTTGACGTCGAGCGTGCCCGGTCCCGCCACGCAGCCGTTGCTCACGGGGCGGTGGTACGGGTTCGGGTACAGCACGTCGTAAGGGTTATTGTACTCGCTCCTGAACTCGGGCGAGTTGCGATCCAGCTTCTGGCACTCGTAGTTGCTGATCGAGCCGGTGAGCACCTCGACCAGATCCGTCCAGCGGCTACGCTCGCTCGGTTGCGCGGTGGTGGTCGTCCCGGCGTAGTGGCAGGTGGGGAACTCGTTGCTGCTCGTCTTGTAGTCCATGGAGCCGGACGTATCGACGAGTAGGAGGATGTTGGGCGGGGGCGGCGAGATGTCCGCCTGCGCGAGGGCGTGAGCCGGCGCGAGCAGGAGCCCGAGCAGCGCGCCGGCGCCTAGGGCGCGCCGCGTCCGTGTGCTGGCTGCCGTGGCGAGGGGGAAGGTGGGCTGCTTCATGCTCGAGGGGCTCCTCATTGCGACGTCATCAGAGGTCCGATGATGGTGTGGGCGCGCATCACCTTCTTGCTGGTGGCGAGCGCGGTGCCGACGCACTCGTCGGTGCCCGCGGAGGCCACGATCGGCCGCACGTTACCGGTAGCGGTCAGGGTGACGCTCACGTAAGACGCATCGCCCGCCTTGGCGCCCGGCACCGGGAAGTTGGACTTGTACTGCTCGTTCATTTCGATCGACTCGTAACCCATGCGGTTCGAGGCCGGGCCGATGCTGCCGGTCTCGCTGCCGCTGGGCGGCTCGAACAGCGTCACGCCGCTGTTCGAGGT